>DASPJQ010000650.1:0-2116 GCA_035628535.1 Flavobacteriales bacterium
ACGCTTGCCTATCAAAACGTCACTAACTTACAGGTAACCGATAAACTCATAACCCTCAATAAAGGTGGCGGCGCTGCATCCGGTGTAAGTTCAGGATTTGAGATAGAGGAGGGCGGAAGCATTGCAGGATATTTTGCAACCAACGGAACGAGGAATGGCTATGATTTTAAAGCGCCTGCGGTTACATCTGTTGCAACTCTTTTACTTACTTCCCTAACACAAAACAGAACGTTAACAGCGCCGGATGTAACCGGCACAATTGCAACTGTTGATGGCGGTCAAACTTTTACAAATGCCACTTGGCAGTCAAACGTTATTACAACTACATACACACAAGCAAAGATAAAAGGTAGCGTTGCGGTTAACCAAATTCCTGTTGGCACGGCTGCGGACACAATAGGTGGAAGCGCTGAATTAACTTATATTACCGGAGTAGCTGAACTTTCTTATTCGACCACAGGAGGTAGTTATTTTAAGGCAACAAACGTAAATACAGGAACCGCCGCTTACTCTGCATTCTGGTTGTCAAACAGCGCCAATAGCGCTATTATACAAAAAAACAGTACCGGCTATTCAACATCTGGAATGTACAGCGCAAGCGCTTTGATTGTTGCCAATACCGGTAACATAGCTCTTGACGCCAGTTCTGGTAATGCTGTTTTATTGGGCGTGGCCAATTCTGAAAAGGCGCGAGTTACGGGTACTGGTTTGGGTGTGGGAATTACTCCATCATTCGTTTTACACGCTCGCGCAACATCATCTGTTTCTGTAACTGAGACTTTCCGGTGTCAACTTGATGCGGGAGGAACAAACGCAACATATTTTATTGCAACAGAAATTTACAACGCGGTTGCTGGAACGGGAACTAATCTGGCACTCGCAACATCTTTTGCAAATCCGGTCGGTAACTCCGGTGTAAATGTTTTTGCATATGCGACAACAGCGGGGTATAATATTGCTAATTACTGTGAGGCGCTCGGAGGAAACATATCAATTGGCCTTGTTGGAAAATCGATCACAGCAAAAAACTCCGCAACTAATGTAGGTGTAATTGGCGTTGGTCTTAACACCGGCACATCGCCAATACATGTAGGCGGATATTTTGCATTGGCCGGAAGTGATACACCAACTTTTGTAAGCGCCGCTTTGATAGGGGATAATGGCAATACAACAAGTCCGGTTTTATTATTGAGGGACAACGGTACTGTAATTCATGAATTTATTGATGGTGGTAACGTGGGGCTTTTTACATCAGCGGGATCATACGGATCAGGAACTAAAGTAATATTTATTGGTAATTGTACCGCTGCGCCAAGCGGCACCCCTTCAGGTGGTGGTATTTTATACGTAGAGTCGGGTGCACTAAAATTCAAAGGGTCATCCGGTACAGTTTCAACAATTGCAGTTGCGTAATGGCTAAACATAACATAAAAAAACTTTATGGGAAAAGAAAAATATTTGAGTGACGGATATAGTGAAAAAGATGCTGAGGTACTTTATGCAAATGAAATAAAGTCGCGAGCTATTGCAGTTGGATTGTCGCTTACTGCGACAGAGGCTGAGGTAATTGCAAAGGAAACAGAACTCGAACAAGAAGCTAAAGGCTGATGAATTTTAATTCAAGTTATAACAATTTATTTTCACAAAAAACAAAAACATGGCATTAAGAAATGTAGATGTACGCAATGGTGATGGCACCGCAAAAACAATTGTTTACGTAACTCGACAGGAGGTTATAGTACAAACATCAACCGTAACGCTTGACGCAATAATGGATGATGGTGCAAAAATTACTGCGGCTGTTCGGTTTGTTGAAAATAACAATTCAAAGGTGTTAACTCTTTTTGAGGGTATTTACTACGAGCCTATTGCAAATTTTACAAACACGGAAATCGATAACCGTATTAAAGAAGTAATTGCGCTGTAATATGTTGAGTGTAAAACGCACATACGCTGATGTAAAATTGCTTCATGAAATGGCAATTGATTATTTGTTTCAAACCGGTGCACTTGTGGAGAAGAATAAAACCCTTGTTTATACCGATGAGGGGTTAACCCCAATTGCCGCCGCTTTAAAAAAACTAATAAAAGAAACTACAAAAATTCTTGCTCAGTT
>DASPJQ010000651.1:0-1173 GCA_035628535.1 Flavobacteriales bacterium
ATAAAAAGACCCTCCGTCATAATAACCGCCTACCATTAAATCGTTATCGCCATCACTATCCACATCGCCAAAGGAAGCAACGGTTAATATAATATAACCAACAGGCGTCATCGAATACGGATTTGAAATGGCAGGATCAAATGAGGGAACAGTGGCGGTTCCGGTGTTGGGAAAATAGCGGATAACCCCGTCATATGCACCGGCAATCATGTCCATATCCCCGTCATTGTCAAGGTCGGCAAAATCAGGCGTGGCCAGGTAAGTGCCAATGTTGGCCAGTGAAAACGGGTTTGTAACCGGTGCGGCAAAATTGGGTGCCGTAGGTGTTCCTGTATTCTGGTAATAATAAAAATCGCCATAAATGCCGCCCAGCATTAAATCATCATCACCATCGCTATCCAGGTCGGCAAACGAAGGCGCAGCTACGGAGGGCACAGGTGCGGGCGTAAGCGAAAACGGGTTTACCATTACCGGATCATAGGCAGGGGCCGATGGGGTTCCTGCGTTTTTAAAATAACGGAGGTTGCCCAGCGTATCGCTTATCATTAAATCAAAATCTCCGTCATTGTCCAAATCGGTAAACGAAGGTTTGTTGAGGTAAGAAAAAGTAAGCCCGAACGGATTGACCAGCTCCGGGTCAAACTGTTGCTGCGCCTTGACCTGGTTTGTGGCAAGCATGGATGAGCCGGCAACAATTGTGACCGAAGCAAAACCAAGCCGGATAGCGTTATTTAATTGTGTTAACCGGGCGAACAGTTTTACCATTCTTCGCCTTAAAATAGTTTGTTTGCGAAGGTTTTTATTTTGGTTGATTAATCGCGCAAGTTTTGCGCGCGTACGGTTGTAAGCGGTAACAAGCTGGTTAAACAGGTAAATGGTTTTTCGCATGAACAAAATTATTATTGGTTAAGGGTAAAGGTAACGAAATTTTATCCAAAAAATTACGCTTGTACACCAGCCTGGTCAGGATTGGCCCAAAAGGTTGAACCGGGTATGGAGAGCGAAAATTTATGTATGGGATTAATGGTATTCAATACATTGGGCCTTGTGGTTGCGGGGAAAACGCATACCTCATAAATCTCGTCAACACTGGCTTTAAATGTTAATTCGGCCATGATTGATTTTGTGGGCAGGTGCAGGATTTTTATGCCGGCCGTACCGGCAGTTTGTGCA
>DASPJQ010000652.1:0-2143 GCA_035628535.1 Flavobacteriales bacterium
TCGCCACCAATTTTGCGTGCCGCGTTCAGGATGGTTGTGCCGTCCTCAACCTCTACTTCAATATCATCAATTATTACTTTTGCCATTCAAATATCAATTATCAATTGTGTTACACAGTTGCAGCTATGGGTTCCTTAGCCAAACCATAATTGCGTTTAAGCGCCTCCTCGGGTTTATTTACATGCCATTCAAATTCATCGCGGAAATGGCGTATGGCCGCTGCAACAGGCCAGGCAGCCGCATCACCCAACGGACAAATCGTATTGCCTTCAATCTTTTTATTAATATCTTCCAATAGTGTAATGTCGCGCATGTTACCGGTACCATGCTCAAGCCTGCGCAACACTTTTTCCATCCATCCTGTGCCTTCACGGCATGGTGAACATTGCCCGCAGGATTCATGCGCATAAAAACGCGCAAAGTTCCAGGTGTTGCGTACAATGCACTGGTCCTCGTCATATACAATGAATCCGCCAGAACCCAGCATTGATCCGCTTGCAAATCCTCCGTCAGCCAAACTTTCATACGTCATTAAACGCTGTTCGCCTTTAGCTGTTTTAAAAAGCAAATAATGGGGCAGAATAGGTACCGATGAACCGCCCGGTACACAGGCCTTCAGTTTCTTTCCGTTTTTTATTCCACCACACCATTCATCGCTGTACACAAATTCCTCAACAGAAATTCCCATTTCAATTTCGTATACGCCACCTTTGTTGATGTTGCCGCAGGCCGAAATGAGCTTGGTGCCGGTTGATTTACCGATTCCGATTTTTGCATATTCATCGCCTCCATCGTTCACAATAGGCACAACGGCCGCAATGGTTTCCACGTTGTTTACAACGGTAGGGCATCCCCACAAACCCTTTACTGCGGGAAAAGGAGGTTTAATGCGCGGATTACCGCGTTTGCCTTCAAGCGATTCCAATAAAGCGGTTTCCTCACCGCATATATAAGCGCCTCCACCGGGTGCAACGTGTAAATCAAAATCAAATCCCGAACCTAAAATATTTTTACCGAGCCACCCGTGATTGCGCGCTTCAACAATGGCTTTTTCAAGAATATCAAGAATCCACATATACTCACCGCGTATGTAGATGTATGAAACATTTGCACCCAGGGCGTAACTTGAGGTAATCATTCCTTCAATCAGTAGGTGCGGAATGTATTCCATCAGATAACGGTCTTTAAATGTGCCCGGTTCACTCTCGTCAGCGTTGCAAACCAGGTAACGCGGAACGCCAGCCGGCTTTGCCAAAAAACTCCACTTCATACCGGTAGGGAAACCAGCGCCACCACGGCCGCGCAACCCCGATTTTTTAACTTCTTCCAATACCTGGTCAGGGCTCATGGTTTTTAGCGCCTTCTCAACCGAGCGGTAACCGCCTTTTTGGCGATATACCTCATAGGTTTCGATTCCCGGTACATTAATGTGTTCTAATAATAATTTGCGTCCCATTCGTTATAATTCCTTTTCGCTTAACGGCCACAGATTTGCACAGATTACACAGATTTTACCGGTTACTGCCACTGCTTCCTGCCGCTGCTTACTAATTGTTATGTTTTTTTCTATACTCGTCAATCAATGTATCCACTTTTTCATTTGTAAGGTGCTCGTGGTATTGCTTACCGCATTGCAACATGGGCGCATACCCGCATGCACCCAAACATTCAACAGTTTTTAGGGTGAACATACCGTCTTTTGTTGTTTCACCAACTTTAATGTCCAGCCGTTTTTCAATGTAAGCAACAAGATCATCGCTTCCTTCAATCATACACGGTCCTGTACGGCATACCTCAAAAACAACTTTTCCAACCGGCTCAATGTTGAACATGGTATAAAACGATGCCACTTCATACACTTCAATGGGCTGGATTTTTAAAACTTCAGCCACGTAATCCATGGTGTCAACACTCAGCCATCCGCCAAATTCCTCTTCGGCAATGTGCAATACACGCAATATGGCGCTTTTTTGTTTTCCTTCCGGAAATTCGCTTATAACGCGTTGCACCAATTCCATTGCGGCCGGACTGAACTGCGGTTTTACGCCTGTTACTTTCGGGTGATAATTACTGTGTCCTCCCATTCAATTACAATTATCAATGTTCAATTATCAATTTTGTTTCACGACCACAGATTGCCCAG
>DASPJQ010000653.1:0-4910 GCA_035628535.1 Flavobacteriales bacterium
GTTTGATATGGGCGAGGCGGGTGGACATTTCAGTTATATAGAAGACCCTGACGGAACACTGATTGAATTTGTTGAAACGCATAAAATTCCCATTGTAAAAAAAATAGGGTGGTATCTCAACCTGAAAAAACGTGCAGATGATAAGCCTTTGCCACGTTTTATGCTGAAAGCCCTGCGTTTTGCACGCAAAAAGGATTAGGAGATGGTTTAAAAATTCAAGGTTGAAAGTTTATAGGAGCGTTTTTTAACCTCCCATCAATGTAAATCAACAGAACATTCAAAAAATTACTGGTTAACGGTGTTAGCTGGCGTTTCACCAACCTTAACTTTAAATTTTGAACTCATTCGATTTAATTGTGTGAAAATCAACATTTAAAATAAAGGTTTCATTTAGGGTCAACTTAATTTAAACAAATTTCAAAACCCTGGAAACCGCGCAGCCGTATCACGCCACGTAAAGGAAATTTTCACATGATAAATGATATGATGGAACAGCTTAACTCCATGAAAGATAAAATGGACGAAGCAAAAACTAAACTTGACAACGTAATTGTTGAAGGTGAGTCGGGCAGTGGTGCTGTTAAGGTGCAGGTTACCGGAAACCGCGTTGTAAAAAATATAAGCATTGATCCCATGCTTTTTGATACCGACAAAGAGGAAATTGAGGATTTGTTAACCATTGCGTTAAACAGGGCCCTTGAAAAGGCCGAACGTGTGCATGAGTTGGAAATGCAGAATTCGGCACGCATGGTCATACCCGGCCTGAGTTTTTAAACGAAAAAAAATCCTGATAAAATGCATGCCGCAAAACCCGCTGCGGCATTTTCTTTGCATTCGTATTGGTATTATGATTATGACTAAAAACGACCTGAGGGCTGTTTATAGGGAAAAACGAACAGCGCTCTCACACACCGATGTAGAAGAGCTCAGCATGGTAATGGCCCAGCGTGTGCTCAATGAAATAAATACGTCAAAACAACACATACATGTGTTTTCAACCATCAAAAAATTCAATGAACCCGATACATCATTTCTGGCAAAACAACTTATGGCCAATGGTCATTTTGTATACACTTCGGTCATTGAAAAACAAAGCATGAAATTTAACAATGTTCACCTTTCACACGATACGCAATTTGAAAGCGACCCGTGGGGTATTCCCGTGCCGGTAAACCCGGTTTTTGTTGGCGATGATACAAAATTTGATGTTATTCTTGTTCCGTTGCTTTGTTGCGATATTCGCGGTAACAGGGTGGGGTATGGCAAGGGATTTTACGATGGGTTTTTAAAATTTCAGCCTGATGCGCTTAAAATGGGTATTTGTTTTTTTGAACCGGTTACTGAAATTGACGATGTGGCCCCGCATGATGTGCGCATTAATACATTAATTACACCCGATAAAACATTTTATTTTGACCGGGCCACGTAATAAGCAAGGCATGTTTCACCTGGCTGCATTTGTATTTATACCGGCTGTGCTGGTAAGTGCATTTGTTGCTCAAAGTATTTGGTTAACAATGGGCCTTATTGCCCTTATGATGGGTATATGCTGGTACTTGTTCTTTAAGTAAATTATTGGTTTTGATCATTTTGAACAGGTAAGTTTATGTTCCATTGATTGAAACAAAAAATAAAAATACCTACTTTTGAATGATTTGAAGTTTACCAGGTATATATTGATGCTTTGCGTGGTAAGTGCCGCCCTTGCGTTTTCGTTGCAGCGCAGGCAAACCTATTCATATGAATTCGGTATAAAACTTTATCCCAATGGCAGCTCGCTTATCACAACAGCAGTATTGACCGTAAGTGATAAAAAAGTGGTACGGGTTGAAATCATGTCCGAAAACCAATTCCTGCTGGAGCTTTCAGGCACCGTACATTCAAAGGCCAATCCCGCGCCTGACGATTTGTTTTTCAAAAATGGCATTTATTCCTGTTCGCGTAACCGCGATACCATTCACTACAAATACAGGAAAAGCGATACGGCCGGTTGGAACAGCCAGCGCAGGCGGGGTGATTATAAACATGAATACATTGTAGATAACAAAAAAGTGGAATGTCCCTTGCTGGCTGAGCTCTGGAAACTGCGTTACAGAAGCGATATTCGCGTAAAAAACTACATGTATAAGAAAACACTGGGACCCGAGTACAGGGGTTGGGCGGTTGATGCATTTTTTCCCTCTGTTGCGCAAATCAATTACCTCAAACAACGCTATGGTTCTGATGGGCTTGATAATTATATTTACGGTGAAAAACTATACCAGTTGCTGAAAGACGTGCAGGACTCAACCTGGATTGAAAATTATAAGAACATCAAGTGACCGATTCCATAAATCCCGGCTATGTTTACGAACCCTTGCAGGTAAACGATCCTGAAATCCTGTTTGAGCAGGTGAGGGAAGGAAACCGCGTGGCCCTGGCCCAGGCCATTACGCTGGTTGAAAGCATGGCCCCAGCACACCAGCAACTCAAATCGGGGTTCCTGCATAAATGCGCATCGTTAAAACCGCAATCGGTACGTATAGGTATAACCGGTGTGCCCGGTGCGGGCAAAAGCACCCTCATTGAAACTTTCGGTAAATTTATTATTGACAAAGGCCACAGGCTTGCCGTATTGGCCATTGATCCCAGCAGCACTAAAACCAAGGGTAGTATTTTGGGTGATAAAACACGCATGCAACACTTATCGGCCAACCCGCATGCATTCATACGTCCAACTGCTTCGGGCGGAAACCTGGGAGGCACCGCCCATTTTACCCGTGAAGTTATTATGGTTTGCGAAACAGCAGGGTTTGACCATGTAATTGTAGAGACCGTTGGTGTTGGCCAAAGCGAAACGTTGGTGAATGATTTAACCGATGTTTTTATTTTATTGGCGGTGCCGGGCACAGGTGACGAACTGCAGGGCATCAAACGCGGCATCATGGAAATGGCCAACATTATTGCCATCAATAAAGCTGATGGTGATAACCTTGCCAAAGCCAAACAGGCATCGGTCCAATTGAAAAACGCCTTGCATTTGTATCCGCTGGCAAAACACGACTGGGCAACACAGGTACTTACCATTTCGGCACTGGAAAATAAAGGCATTGATGCGTTACATGAAACCCTTAACCGTTTTATCCACTTCAGCAAAACAACCGGGCAATTTGATCACAAGCGCAACAACCAGGAAAAAATATGGCTTGATAAATACCTTTTTGACCTCATGCGAAACGAACTGCTTGGAAATATAAACAATTCAAAACTGGACGAGTTAAAAGAAACTGTGCTTAAAAACAACCCGTCAGTTTATGAAGCTGCGGTTGATTTGCTCAGGCAATTGAAAAAAATCTAGTTGTCAGTATATCAGCAACAATGTATTGGTAAAGTAGTGCCTCAGGCATGCCCGGGCTAACTGGCAATGTTCAACATTCTTCCACAATTTCTCACCTTTTCTGTTTTGAATAAATTGTTCCGCAGAATTTTTTCATTAATACGTTACGTTGAAGAAGATACTACCTTTTGGATACCACTGCAAATGCGCAGGAATTAAGAATGTTTGGCAAACAATTTTAAATAAAGTGACGGGAATTCCAATTCTTTAGCAAACAACCTTAATTTCCTGCGCGGGATCTTTAATTCCCGGTCAAACATCCTTAATTCCTTTCCCAAAACCTTAATCGGAGGTAATAAGCGCTGGATCATTACCGTTGGTATAAGCGTGCGGTAAGTTTACATTCTTTTAAACCGGAGCACATCCAAATAATAAATCAGTTTCAACGAAATCCCATTGTTTTGGGGGGCCTGCATGGTAAGCTTGAAATCTTCGGCATAGTTCACAAAAACCTTTTGGGTATAATCAAAAATACTGTTCTTCCACACAAACCGCAATTCACTGCCGGGTGCAAATACCCATGTATAAACCATGTCAATATTAAAAATATTCAAACTTGTATTATGGTACGAATTGCCATTGGCATCAACCCCGGTATACCAATGGGGGGCCAGGGTGCCGTCCTGTTTCAGTTCATGAAAACTGTTGTATACCAATTTTCCCCAATAATGCCGCACGCGCAGGGTAACGGCCATTTTATTGGTAAAAATGTATTTTACCGATGCAATGTTTTCCCAGGTGTAGCGGTCGCGTATGGAATACACTATCGTGTCGTTCAAAATGGTTGGTACCCCGTCAACCGTAAGGGCCGACCCCTGGTCGCCATACTGGGCATTGTAACTGGTGCTTAAGATCATTGACAACTTATCGTTGAACCTGAAACGGGGCGAAATAAAAAGTGAATATTCAATCCAGTCTTTATAATTGAACTTTATGATTTCGGGCCTGAAATCAAAAGCAAATTGTTTACGGTAGTCAGTTGAAATAAATCCGCTTGCAACAATGTGTTCGGGCAACTCATAATAACGGCCCGGTACGCGTGGCTCAAAATAATCATACCCTTTAACCGGTGAACCGTAAAACCACATTCCGTAAGCAAGCCATTTTTTGGTGGTGGCACCCAATTCCTGGTACAAGGTCATTGAGGTAAATACGTTGGGATTGTACAGACGCCCGTAGGTAACCGAACCTTCATACCACTTGCGTAAAAACACACCTTTAGGCTCATAGGTGCGGTAGCTGTAGTTACCCGATAACACACGCGAGTTGTTGTTTTGCAGGTAGCCCAAATCGTTCGGGTCATACGTGTCGCTCTCTTCGCTATAGGTAGCGCCAAACGTAAAATTCCCGTATTTTTTATACCCGCCCAAATAAGCGGTATAACCGGTGGTCACATCCTCATCGCTGTACAATCCAAATTGCTGTGACACTCTGCCCCCAACATCAAACCCGAATTTATTCCCCTTCGTATTCAATTGTGAACTTAGTGCAGTACAATTGGCATCGTACGTTCGGCCGTTGCGCATCACATTGG
>DASPJQ010000654.1:0-3200 GCA_035628535.1 Flavobacteriales bacterium
TGAAACCAAGTGACCCCTTGCCTCCGCAACGCATCAAGGAATGTGACGAAATGCTTGCCAAACTTGCCAAACTTGCCAACAAAGAAAATTATGACCTGAACCACCGGGGAACTATTGTAACCGGAACTTCTGTGCTTGACGGTCAAAAGCTGCTTGAAGAAGCAAAACGTCAGGAAAAATACCAGGCCGAACAGAAGTACGTGCAAATGTATGACAAGGCTGATACGTATGTTGATGCCTTAGGCGAACGCCAGCTTAAAACCACATATGCTACGCAGGAAAAATACAATACCGAATCGTTTGACCGTGAGAAACAGTTCAAGGAAAACGATGAATTGCGTTTGATCAAGGTTGATTCCATTTCAGAATACGCTACAATACGCGATGAAACGTACCGCGGTATGATGCATACACAGGACAAAAGTACCTATGAGCGTCAGGATAGCCTGAATACCTATTTGTTCAATACCATGCAGCAATTTAAAGAAGCTGATAAAATGCGCGTGTATAAAACCGATTCATTGAAATTTTACAAAGATTATAAAGAAGACATGTCACGGGAAATGAACAAAAACCATGACAAGGAGAATTACGATAAACAAGGACGTTACAACGACTTTGAGTTCAATACCCAGCAAATGTACCAGGGTAAAGACGCCATGCGTGTATACAAGGCCGACTCATTGAAATTTTACAAAGACTATAAGGAAGAGATGTCGCGTCAAACAAACAAAAATTACGACAAGGAAAATTACGACAAACAAGGCCGTTACAATGACTTTGAGTTCAATACAGAGCAAATGTACAAGGGTAAAGACGCTATGCGTGTATACAAGGCCGACTCGTTGAAATTTTACAAAGACTATAAGGAAGACATGTCGCGGCAAACAAACAAAAACTACGACAAGGAAAATTACGACAAACAAGGCCGTTACAACGAATTTGAATTCAATACTCAACAAATGTATATTGGAAAAGATGCCATGCGTGTATACAAGGCCGATTCGTTAAAGTTCTATAAGGATTATAAAGATGAGATGACGCGCCAGACCACAAAAAACTACGGTAAGCAAAATTACGACAAGCAAACCAATTTTAACGAGTACGAATTTTATACAAGCCAGATGTACCAGGGTAAAGACGCTATGCGTGTGTATAAGGCCGACTCGGTGAAGTTCTACAAAGATTCCAAAGAAGAAATGGAACGAAACATGGTTAAGTCAAAAGACAAGGAAAACTATGACAAACAGGGCGCCTACAATGAATACAGCTTCAAACGGGGGCAAATGTTCAGTGACAAAGACGAATTGAGGCAGGAAAGCGTGAAAGAAATAAACACCGTAGCTGATAACAAGGAGGCCTTTAATAAAACCGTTCAAAATACCAATGCTGAAGGCACCAAAGAAAACAATGAGAACTTTATTAAGAGTGAAGACGCTCGTTACAATTTTAACCAAACACGCGCTAACGGTTATAAAGACGAAGCCAATAAATATGTTGCGTTAGGTGATGCCAACACGGCCATACAGCAGGATTTTAAACGCGATGGTAATAACCAGGCCAATGCCAACAATGAACACTTTAAAACAACCAATCCTGTAATACCTAAAGTATATGACAACGGGCACCTTTCACAATTGGCGCGTGAGTACGGTCCCGGTATACACCAATGGACAACGCATATGTACAACGGCAATAACGTAGTGACAGAAATTACCACGCGCAGAATTGTAATTGTTGGAAATACCGCCAATGATTATATGATGGTCATGAACAAATGGGGAACCCATTACACCAAGAATGGTGTAAACTGCAGTGAGCATGAGTTCCAAACGGAAACAACCCGAGGACCTATTATTGAGCACGATAAATAACAATGAGCACGATAAATAACAAGATTTATTTGGCATATCGCATAAAAAAACCGGCTCCAGGGCCGGTTTTATATTCTTATAATAAATATCTTTTTGCAATTTCTCAGTTCATATTTCTCAGTTCATAGCATCCAAATCAAAACTCAGGCTGTTGGTGGTTTCACCGAGTGAGCCGTTCAGGTTTGCTTTTTCAACCTCCTTTGATGCCCCGTTGGATGTAGTTTTCTTTGCTTTTATGGCAGCAACCGGAGTAGCTTCAATGGCATTAAATTCAATTTTCAACTCGCGTAAGCACATGCCCAATGCAATGGCTGAATTAAAATCCTTCAGGCCGAAAATAACTTTAAACTCTTCGCTGTTTTTTGGTGTTACAGTAAATTCAATTTTGTTCTCAAGACAATAGTCGAGCAATAATTGAATGTGTTTCTTTTTTACTGCTACAAAAGGATTGTTTTCGGTTGTCATAATGCGGTTGTTTTTTACAAACTTAACGCATTCAAAACAATGGGCCCGGCTTTATCAACATTTGATATAAAATGTTGAAATATTGCCCTTTAACTATATAGTAAGGTATAAACCAAGCCGTTAAGCAACCGCTCTTCTTAGCCTATTTTAACAATCGGTTAAAAACCCTGTCAAAAAATTGCCGTAATTAGTGCTAAATTCACCCAACAAACAAAAACCTACTACTATGGGACGTACCATTGGCTTTATTTCACTGTTAGTTGTTATTGGCATTGCCGTTTTATTCATCCTTGGAATCTGGGGCATTGTTCCTTTTGATCTAAAAACCCTTGGCAAAGCTGGTTTAACAGGCATTATTTTATTGTTCACGTTTGCCTTTGTATTTGCCATTTATGGCATGTTTTTCTGGCGTGGGAACGAACGTAAATTACCTTCAAGCAGCAAAGAAAAAGCCATGATGGACGCTGCGCGTAAAAGCGATTAAACCATTATCGCTGTAATTCCCGTACTTTTATACACTTCGGTATTCAAGCCTGAACCCATTCAGGTACAGCAGGCAAAATAATTTAATTTTTTTATTCTTTCTTAAATTCCATTCGGTGCAAAGTAGAACGGAAAATTATTTTTTTTACTCTTGCCATTAAAAACAAAATTGGCATAAACAAATATGGTTTGTATTCAAACTGCAACACCATTAAAAGCACTAATGAAGCTAAAAGACGGTTGATAAGAAAGTGAAAAATTGCCACGCTTTTAACGAACAATCTCACTATAACTTTTCAGAATTTTAAAATAACGGTAGCTTGACGTAAGCAACGGTGGCCAGACTGTAAATAACGGTAGCACCAGTGTAAATAACGG
>DASPJQ010000655.1:0-1400 GCA_035628535.1 Flavobacteriales bacterium
AAATTCGCTACGCAAAAACAATCCACTCATGTGGCGATGACTTGTTGCAGTTGATTAACGACATTCTTGACCTTTCAAAAATCGAATCAGGATTCATTACGGCCAATATTTCGAAAGTACGCTTCTCTGAAATTTCGGCCTTTGTTGAAACAACCTTTAAACCGCTTTCGGAAGCGAAAAACCTCAGGTTTAAAATTGAGATGGATGACAACCTGCCCGAGATGATTGATACCGATAGCCAGCGTTTGAACCAGATTTTGAAAAACCTTTTGTCCAACTCCTTTAAGTTTACTGAAAAAGGTGAGGTTAAACTCCACATAAAAGAGGCATTCAAGAGCTGGAAATCGGGTAACCTTGTATTGGATAAAGCCCAGCGCGTTGTGGCCTTTACCATTACCGATACCGGTATTGGAATTCCGCAGGATAAACAAACCATTATTTTTGAGGCCTTCCAGCAAGCTGAAGGTTCAACCAGCCGTAAGTACGGTGGAACCGGTTTAGGGCTCTCCATCAGCCGCGGTTTGGCCGAACTTTTGGGCGGTACAATTGAGCTTGAAAGCGAGGTTGGCAAGGGAAGTACGTTTACACTTTATCTGCCAATGGATGCTGTATCTGATGCCTCGGTTGGACTTGTTGGCACCGATGCGTATTCAACCACCACCATTTCAGATAAAAAAGATGTGGATGCCATTTTGAACCAATTGCGCATAGCGCAGGAAAATTCAGAAAAGCAAAAGCTGGAGCGTGTTGACGAAATGATCAATGAAACCGGTGATGACAGGAACAACATTCAGCCGGGTGACAAGGTACTGTTGGTTATTGAAGACGATTTGCGTTTCGGGAAAATCATGATTGATCGCGGCCACCAGGAAGGGTTAAAAATAGTAATAGCAACCAATTATGTCGATATCTTCAATTTTGTTGCGCGGTTCTCGCCAATTGCCATTACACTTGATGTAAAACTACCCGATACCAGCGGTTGGAAAGTGCTTGACCTGTTGAAAAACGATTTGAATTACCGCCATATTCCAATTCACCTGATTTCGGGTGAGGAAAATAAAATGCTGGCGTTGAAACGCGGTGCGCGCAGTTTCCTGCTCAAACCATTGTCAAACAGCCAGCTCGATGTGTTGTTTACCGATGTTATTACCTATCATGAGAAGGAAATGAAGGAATTGCTGGTTATTGAGGACAATGAACTCGAATCATCGCAAATTGTGAAACTCATACAGGGTGATGGCATTAATGTGACCATTGCCAATACCGGGGCAAAAGCACTTGAACTGCTGGAAGAAAAACTGTACGACAGCATCATTCTGGACTATACGTTGCCTGACACCAATGGTATTGATTTATTGTCAAAAATCAGTACCGGTAAGAACGCCTTGGTTCCAATTATT
>DASPJQ010000656.1:0-2751 GCA_035628535.1 Flavobacteriales bacterium
TGAGCATGGAACCAAACACGCTTAAATGCGCCAGCGTGGTTTTATTCATATAAGCAATATTTGTTTTTATCCCGGTAGCTATCGGGAGTTATACGCCTGCCCGAACGATTCATTCGGGCAGGGAATACGCCATGGCTTTTCTTTTTATACAGAAACATGTATTTCATTTGCCTTTAATGGCTTTTGCGGCAGCCTCAATCACCGATTTTGAATTGCCGACAAAAATCTTTCCATCAATGAACATAACCGGCCGTTTTAAAAAAGTATATTCTTCAAGAATGTATTTTTTGTAGTCGTTTTCACTCAAGGTCATTTTATTCAGGCCCAGCGCCCTATATTTCAAGGCTATGCGGCTAAAAAGCGCCTCGTAGCTCCCGGCCAGTTTTTTCATTTCATCAAGCTGTTTGGGTGTTATTTTTTCGGTTTTTATATCCTGTAATTCAAAGTTCTTGGCTGATATTTTAAGGTCTTTCATGATTCGGGCACAGGTCGTACACGAGCTTAAATAGTAGATTTTTCGCATAATAAATCCTAATAATTCCGTGTAAATGTAGTAAAATGATTTTCTTTGTATCCTTTAACGCTAAAGTTAATTGCTTTTATATGGAATCGTTGGACGCTAAAGTGCTTGTAAAAAATAATGGGTAAATCATCACATAAATTCGGCACAAAAGCCATACACGCAGGCCAGGAACCTGACCCTTCAACAGGAGCTATTTTGCCTCCTATTTACCAAACTTCCACCTACGTGCAGGAATGGCCAGGCAAACATAAAGGTTATGCATACGCCCGTGGAAAAAACCCCACGCGGTCAGCATTGGAACGCAACATTGCCGCACTTGAAAATGCAAAACATGGCTTGTGTTTTTCCAGCGGCATGGGTTCAATGGATGCGGTAATCAAACTGCTTGCCCCGGGCGATGAAGTGATAACCGGTGACGACTTATACGGTGGATCATACCGCATGTTCACAAAGATTTTTGAACCGATGGGTATTAAATTTCATTTCATTAACCTGACTGATACAGCCACCATTTTAAAACATGTAAACACAAAAACCAAACTTATATGGATTGAAACCCCCACCAATCCTACCATGCAGATTGTGGATATTGCGGCCTGCGCTGAGATTGCGAAAAAAAACAATTGCATGCTGGGTGTTGACAATACGTTTGCATCACCCTATTTACAAAATCCGCTGAACCTTGGTGCTACTATTGTAATGCATTCGGTAACAAAATACCTTGGCGGGCATAGTGATGTTGTAATGGGCGCTTTGTGCTTGAATGACGATAAAATTTATGAACGTTTGGCTTTCATTCATAATTCATGTGGAGCAACACCCGGCCCCATGGACAGTTTTTTGGTATTGCGCGGCATTAAGACGCTTCATTTACGCATGGAACGCCATTGCAGCAACGGAAAACAAATAGCGCATTTTTTAAAATCGCACCCAAAAATTGAAAAAGTTTACTGGCCGGGATTTGAGGATCACCCCAACCATGCCATTGCTAAAAAGCAAATGAAAGATTTTGGCGGTATGGTTTCATTTGTTTACAAAGGAACAACTGAAGAAGCGTTTAAAATGGCATCCAGTGTCAATGTATTTTCACTGGCCGAATCGCTTGGCGGTGTTGAGTCGTTGATCAATCACCCGGCAACCATGACCCATGCGTCCATTCCAAAAACCGAGCGTGAACGGGTTGGTGTGGTGGATAATTTATTGCGGTTAAGCGTAGGGATTGAAGATGTGGAAGATTTACTTGAAGACCTGAAACAAGCTTTGGGATAATGGCCACAGATAACACAGATGTTCACAGATAAAAAATATAATCATCTGGCAACTCTGAACAAAAAGAAAAAGCAAAACCATTGATTCATAAACACAAAAAATATCTGTGTTAATTATGAAATCTGTGGCAAAAAAAGAATAGTGATTATGGTTGCACAAAAAATACAAATGGTTGACCTGATTGGTCAATACGAAAAAATTCAAAGCGAGATTGACAACACTGTTCTCAGTGTGATTCGCTCTTCGGCCTATATCAATGGGCCTGAAGTAAAAGAATTCCAAAAAGAACTGGAAGCTTACCTGGATGTAAAACACGTTATTCCGTGTGCTAACGGAACCGATGCGCTTCAAATAGCCATGATGGCGCTTAACCTGCAACCGGGTGATGAAGTGATTACTGCAAGTTTCACTTATGTTGCCACGGCCGAAGTCATTGCCTTACTCAAATTAAAACCTGTTTTGGTTGATGTGTATCCTGACACCTTTGATATTGATGTAAAAGCCATGGAAGCCGCCATAACACCTAAAACCAAAGCCATTGTTCCGGTACATTTATTCGGGCAATGCGCCAATATGGAAGCCATTATGGAGGTTGCCAAAAAACACAATTTGTACGTAATAGAAGATACCGCTCAGGCAATCGGATCAAACTATACATTCAGCAATGGAAAAAAACAAAAAGCAGGTACAATTGGTACAATTGGCTGCACCTCGTTCTTTCCTTCTAAAAACCTGGGGTGTTTTGGCGATGGTGGCGCTATTTTTACGAATGACAATGACCTGGCAAAAAAAATAAGAATGATTGCCAATCACGGTCAAAGCGTACAATACGTTCACGATGAAGTGGGTGTAAACAGCCGGCTGGATAGTATACAGGCCGCCATCCTACGCGTAAAATTGAGGCACCTGGATGAATACGCCAAAGCACGCAATGCCGCTGCGGCCTATTACGATAACGC
>DASPJQ010000657.1:0-4280 GCA_035628535.1 Flavobacteriales bacterium
ATTTTCGGTTCAATCGGACACGATCCCGGTACTGAATGGACCGCTGGCAGCCCAAGCACATTGAACCAAACATTGCGCAGGAACATGGATGTTTTCTCAGGAATTACTGTTAATCCAAACATGCCTGGTCCTTCAGGTTTCGGCACCCTGGGTTCTGAGTGGGCTCCTTTCCCTGTTGACGATGTTTCTGGTTTGGGTTCGCACAGCACTACCTGTAACTTTACCTGGTCGCCTGCTACTACACCTGCAACAGGGTGTACCGTTACAGCTACTCCTCCAACAGGAACCAATACAACTTATACAGCAAGCGGCACATTTAACAATGGATGTACTGGTAGCGGGTCGGTTACAGTTAACCAGCATGAGCAGCCAACTGTTGACGCTGAGTCCGATCAAACCATTACCTTGTGTTATGGACCATCATGTGCAACCCTTACAGCTGATGCTGTACACGGTGAAGGACCTTTCACATTTAACTGGAGCAACGGTGCTACCGGTTCAACCATCACTGTATGTCCTACTACTACTACTGTTTATTGCGTTACCATTACTGATGCCAACGGATGTACAAACGCACCTGACTGTGCAGCTGTTACTGTTATTGATGCTTGTTGCGGTAAGAAAAACGACAAAGTTCTGGTTTGCCACAACGGTCATACCATTTGTGTTTCTTCAGGCGCTGTGCCTGCACACCTTGCACACGGAGACCAGCTTGGCGAGTGTGCTGAAGGAAAAAGCCATACGATTGTTGAAGAAACTGCCATCAGCCAAAGCACAATCGCTGCTTATCCTAATCCATTCAACAACACTACAACCATCCATTTTGACCTTAACAATAATGGTAACGTTAAAGTTGAAGTACTTGATGTACATGGTAAAGTGGTAAGTTTGTTAATGAACGGCAACCTGAACGCTGGGTCGTATAACGTTAACTGGGATGCTTCTGTTGTAACACCGGGTGTTTACGTATGCAAAATCAGCAACGGTGGTGAAATTAGCACCCTCAGGCTGGTTGTTCAGAAATAATGCTGTTTATTTCTGTTTCTGAATTCCAATGGATGGAAGGCCGTGATTAATTCACGGCCTTTTTTTATTGCCTGTAAAATGAAGTTATTAAAAAGCCAGGAGAACCCCTGCTGAAAATGAGAACAAAGGAATTTTTCCTGTTAAAATAGTTAAAAACTTTTGGTTCAATTTTTGCATTCACTATCTTCAACAAAAACTATGATTATGAAAAATATTCTATACGCATTTATCGCACTAAGCATTTTAATAGCAGGTTGCGGAAAAGACGATCAGAAACCCATGACGGATAAGGAATTTGAAAAAATGGTTGAACGCTATTTTTCGGGTGTTTGGATGGTTGACGATTTCAGCAATGAACATGAAAGCCTGAACGAAAAAAGTCACGGACTTAAAGGAAAAATCAGCGCCATGTACAGTTTTAATGAAAATGGTGGGTATAATTTTACCTATGATACATTGGTAAACGACCACGAATATACCGTGAACGAAAGTGGCTCATGGCGTATGGACCATAGCAACCGCAGGCTGCATCTTTATCCGGCCGGGGTAACCATTACGGATGTTGACGATAACGAAGAAAATTTACCTGCACGCCCTTCGCGTTATTATGGCATTCGTTACCTGAGCAGCGAAAAGCTGTATTTCGAAAACTATTACAAAGCCTGGGTTACTTCAATCAACTCAGAAGGGGCCGAAGTGCAGCAATGGCAGGACCTGACCGAGACCTTGTATTTTGTTGCTGAAAAAAAGTGCTGATAAATTATTTCATTCGTTTAGCGGATTAAACAATGGCAATTGCGCATGGCTTTGATTCGTGGTTTTAACCCTAATTGCCCGAAAAAGTGCTTGAATTGAAATAACGCTGCCGTGAACGAAATTTATTCGCAGAACAACCTGCAGCGAAAAATTACCGGCTATACCTGAAAAGAAACACATTATTATCAATAGGTTAATGCCCGTGCGACTTCTTAATACCAGGGTCTTCAATTATTCGGTTTTTCCTTATCTTAGTGCCTTATACCAAGTTTAAAATTCTAGTTACAAGCAAGTTATGCGCATAATAGTTCCTATGGCCGGTGCCGGCAAGCGCCTCAGGCCCCATACCCTTACTGTTCCCAAACCCCTTTTGCCGGTGGCGGGTAAACCCATTGTGCAAAGGCTTGTAGAGGACATTACAGCGGTTTGCGGTCAAAAAGTGGAGGAAATTGCCTTTGTAACCGGACGATTTGGTGAGGCTGCCGAAAAAAATCTGATTGCCGTTGCCGAAAAATTAGGGGCAAAAGGCAGTATTTATTACCAGGATGAGCCCCTGGGTACCGCTCATGCCGTGTTATGCGCTGCTCCTGCCCTGCAAGGCAATGTAATTGTTGCTTTTGCCGATACTCTTTTCAGAGCCGATTTTACTCTTGATAATACAAAAGACGGGATAATTTGGGTACAAAAAGTGGAAAATCCAGGTGCTTTTGGTGTTATAAAAACGGACAATTCGGGAATTATCACCGACTTTATAGAAAAACCGAAGGAGTTTGTAAGTGATTTAGCAATTATTGGGATTTATTACTTTAAAAGCGGTGAAAATTTACGAAATGAATTGCAACATTTGATTGATAATAACATAAAAGGAAATAACGAGTTCCAGCTTACGGACGCGTTGCAAAACATGCGTAAAAAAGGAATAAAATTTGCGCCCGGTCAGGTAAACGACTGGTTGGACTGCGGCAACAAACAGGCAACCGTTGATGCCAACAGGAAAATGCTGGAATACGTTAAACATGAGAAACTGGTGGATACAAGTGCCACGCTTGAAAATGCAGTGGTGATTGCTCCCAGTTTCATAGGCAAAAACGTAAAATTAGTTAATTCGGTTATTGGACCTTATGCAAGCATTGGTGAAAATTGCGTTATTGCAGGCAGTGTTATCAGCAACAGCATTGTACAAACCAATACCCATATAAAAAATGCAAACATAACAGGTAGTATGATTGGCAATAACGTTGTATGCGAAGGAGAGCGTGCTGACCTTAGTATTGGCGATTATACTACAATTACCATATAGAGAATGATTTTGTTGAAACAAAAAAATACAGTCACATTAAATTTCATAATAGCTGCATTGGTATTGCTAATGCAGGCTTGCACCAGCCAGGCGCCCCTTGTTAAAGAACCCCAGGGCGGTGGTAATGATGCGCCTGATTTGACCCAATACATTGCGGCCGTTAATGAAAAAGTAAGCGGAAATTTTGAAACAGCCGCCAAATTGTTTGAAGATTATATAGCTAAACATCCTAAAAGTGCCGATGCGTATTATAACCTATCGGGCATATACGATGCGCAAAATCGTACCACAAAGGCACTTGAATGCTCACGCAAGGCCTGCGAACTGGATAAAACCAATAAATGGTACCTGCTTCAAAAAGCTTATTTGCTCCAACGTAATTTTGATTACAAAGAAACCGTTGCCACTTACCAGGAACTCATTAAACTGGATGGTGGCAATGCCGATTTTTATTTTGCCCTGGCCGATGCACAGGTGCGCAACAACCAGGTTGACGGGGCCATTGAAACCCTGAGCAGAGCTGAAAAAAAACTGGGCACCTCGTTTGAAATAACCTATGAAAAATACAGGGTATATACAATGGCCGGCAAGTATGATAAGGCCATAACCGAACTTGAAAAAATCAGCAAACTGAACCCCGGTGAAGCACGCATATACGGCATGCTGGGTGAATTGTACGAACAAACCGGCAACCACCAGAAAGCCCTTGAAATGTTTGAAAACATTTTGAAATCTGAACCTGATAACGGCAATGTGCACCTGTCACTTTTCCAGTTTTATCTCAAACAAAATAACGAAACCAAGGCCATGGAGGAGCTCAAAAAAGCGTTTGAAAGCTCCAACGTGGAAGTGGACACTAAAATGCGCATCATGCTTGATTATTTTGAACGCAGCGAGCGCAGACCCGAATTAAAAGCTGAGGCATATGATTTGCTTAACCTGATGGAAAAAGCGCATCCGGGTGATGCCAAAGCCTATAGCATTTATGCCGACTTTTTGTTTCGGGACAACAGGGTGAAAGAGGCACGCGACAAATACAAGAAAGCCGTTGAAATTGAAAAAGACAAATTTGTAATCTGGAACCAGCTCATATTGCTGGATGCCCAGTTGAACGATAAGGTGGCCCTGAATGAAGACAGCAAACAGGCCATGGAGTTATTTCCAACACAAGCCGGATTTTATTTCTATTACGGCTTAT
>DASPJQ010000658.1:0-14037 GCA_035628535.1 Flavobacteriales bacterium
CTACCACACCCTCGCCTTCAACCTGACGCATTGTGGTGGCGGTGTCTTTTATGTACCAATGCCTGCGCAACAACTGCACGGCAAACGGATTTTGATTTTCAATGGTAATACGGTATGAAAATAAAAAATGATTGACAGCGGGTTTTGAATACTCGCTCAAATAGTTGGTTTCAACTTTGATTTTTATGCCCTGACTTACCTTAACTGACATGCTGTGAATTTATGCAAATTTTAGTTCACTTGCCGTTTTAAGGGTATTTTAACATAAAAAAATAGCTAACAGTTGATTGCGAATACCGTGCCAAAATGCCCATCAAAAACGGTTTAGCAATACATTAAGCCTATTATTTTCAGGCGATTAATCAACGTCTATTCGCATTATTAAAATCCTGGTAACCTACCAGTAAATCGGTGTTACGCTTAATATCGCGGTAATATACCAAAATGCTGTACTGGTTTTCTGTATCAAAATGGGAACCTTCTATAAAACTGTGGTCAATGGTATTTTTATTTTTTGGTGACATGACATACATGTAATCATAATTTCCCTGTTTCATTTTAATCGTTGTCATGTATACGCCCAATTCGCTGTTAAAATTCAATTTGTATTCGGGTTTTATTTCCCAGTCGGTAAACAAACCGAACAGGTAAATTTCGCCTTCCCTTACTTCGGTATTCTGGTCCACGTTAAACGTCACCCACATATAATCGGCACGCGTATGTTCATCATCGGTCCCGTCACGGTTAATTTTAAAGCGCCCGTTGATGTCTCCATATGTGATGTATTTTTTATATGATCGTTTTTCATCGCGCAGCAACATGCAATTGTAAAGCGTACTGTCATGACCCAGGTAAAACATGCGTGAACCTTTTATGGTTGTACTTCCCAAATTGATATGGCGGAATTCATTTAACCCGGGGAACGTTTGCGGCTCTTCCAGGTTATACACCAATTCGGTTCCCCGGACGTATTTTGGCTCCAGTTTGGTAAGGGCATTGTCCCACCGGTAATTCTGTAGAATGCAAACATTGAGGTCGCGAAAACCGTCATTAAGCGTAAGGTTATTGGTGAAAACGCTGAAATCAATTTCCTGCTTGTAATTGCGCTCTTCGGGATCATCGCTGCGTTTATAGGTATAACTTACATTGGCCTTTGGCTGGTATATCATAATGCGCCTGGTTAGCACGGGGTCATCCTTGTCGTTGTTTTCGTAAACAAATACCACGTAATTGCCCGGCAGTATTACCCGTGTGTTACTGTTGGGGAAATCAAATTTGTAATTTATGTAAGGAAGCAACGTATTGAACGAATAATCATACTCTGTAATATTACCCTGGAAATAACCGTCAAGGTACTCAATTTCCAATAAACCGCTGGGGGTCCAGTCGGCATTGCAATGCAGGATGCTGTAATTATATGTTTTTACATTGTTGTCCAAATCATCAAAACGTATAGTGATGAATTCATCGGTATTCATGGCAATAACAGGTGCCGAAATTTCGCTCAGGGAACTGTGGCAAATAACGGTTTTAATGTTGTCTTTATATACCTTGTCTGTCATCAGCACTTCCTTTTCATTGTAATATTCGGGAATTGTTTTTTTTGTTTCTGCAGTTGTTGAAACAGTGGTAACGGTTGACGGAGCAACGCATGAATGAAGCAAACTTAAACCCAAAAGAAAGTTGACCATATAGAAAACGAACCTTACCAAAGTGAGAAATTTAGTGTAGCCTGCGCCAGCCAGCCCCTGAACATATCAAAGTTTTTTACAGGATAAGCATACAAGGTGCTGGCCCCGAAATTGAGCCGCTTAAACGCTAAAAACCGTAAACCTGCCAGCGGATAAAAAGCAAAATTTGTTCCGTAATTACGGCCGCTCATGCCTCCCATTTCCAAACCGAAATACGGAATTAATAAATTCCTGCGCGGGTTGCGTTCAAATGAAAAATCAAGGCCTGTGTTATAACTGAAAATACTGCCCAGTTCGGCCGTTGAACCATTCATGATTTGCAGTTTACCGTAAAAACGTACATGACTGGGGCCCCAAAGGTCGGTTTGGTTAATTTTATTATAAAATAAATATTCAATAATGGCACCCGAAAAATAACCTGGAGTATCCAGCCCGTTGGGCATGTACAGGCCATAACCGCCACCGGGCACAAAAAAACTTTCGTGATCGGTAACGGGTGTACCCGCCTGCGATTTGCCTTTATATGGCATAACCAGTAACATAAGCAATAGAACACCGGGATAAACTGCTTTCATAGGCTTGATTTTATTTTACTCCTTGTGTACAGGTATTTCCTAATTTCGTTCATTGTTTGAGGTCTCAAAAATGCCTTTTAGCTTACCACAGCGAACACAGAGAATTCTTGTTCACCTGCCAGGGCGAAACTAACTTTTTAGGGTTTCACAGAGGCTTGCGGAATTTTTGATCCCTCAATATTACCCAAATTTAAGCAAAAAACATGCCTGTAAAATTCGGTTTGGTTGGTCAGTCACTCTCCCACTCGTTTTCGCGTGATTTTTTTACACAAAAATTCGCTGCAATGGGGTTGACCGACCATGTTTACGAATTATTCGAGCTTAAAACCATTGATGCGTTTCCTACACTTGTAAAACAGGAACCACAACTGGTTGGATTAAACGTAACCATACCCTATAAAATTGCGGTCATGGCTTATTTAAATTCAGTTTCGCATGAGGCCAGGGCTGCAGGGGCCGTTAATACAATAAAAATCAACCGCAAGGGTACAGCTGTCAATTTAACCGGCTACCATACCGATGTGTACGGGTTTGAAATGAGCATTAAACCTTTTTTGGAAAGCCGGCACCAGCGTGCCCTTGTCCTGGGCACCGGTGGTGCATCAAAGGCCGTTCAGTATGTATTGAAAAAACTCGGTATCGATTTTATTGTTATAAGCCGCAATCCCGATAACCGGAACCAACATAATCAACTTGCTTATGGTGACATAAACGAACATATGGTTAAACATCATTTATTTGTTGTCAACACTACGCCTGTAGGCATGGCCCCAGATACCGGGGCCAGCGTAGATTTTCCTTATAATTACATAACACCCGGTCATTTTTTGGTTGACCTAATTTATAATCCGGCTGAAACAGTATTTTTACAAAAAGCCCGGCAAAAGGGCGCACGCATTTTAAACGGTACAACCATGTTGCATTTACAGGCCGAAAAAGCCTGGGAAATATGGAACACGCATGAGTAAGATTTTAGCCATAGATTACGGGTTGAAGCGTTGCGGTATTGCTATAACGGACGATGCGAAAATGATTGCAAGCCCATTAACGACTGTTGCCGAAAAAGAATTGCTGGAATTTGTAAAAAAACAAATTGAAACCAATAAAGTAGATGAAATTGTAATTGGGCTACCTACCGGTTTAAAAGGTGAAAATACCGATGCCACTGCCTATGTACAGGCGTTTTTCACTACGCTAAAGGAAAAACATCCGGGCGTTGTTATTGAATTGTACGATGAGCGTTTTACATCGCTGCTGGCGCAAAAAAGCATCCACATGATGGATTTACCCAAAAAAAAACGCGAGCAAAAAGGATTGTTGGATAAAGTGAGCGCTGCTGTTTTATTGCAAAGTTACATGAACCATAAACAGTTTAAACTGAAAAATAAGCTATAAGTTATGTCAAAAAAAGCGAAGACCTTCAGCATTGACGGTTCAACCATTGAACCGGGCGAAACAAAAACCGTTACTTATGACATTGCACGTTTACCATCGGGTATGATGATCAACATGCCCATTCATGTATACCGTTCCAAAAACGATGGACCTGTATTGCTTTTATCAGGCGGGCTGCATGGTGACGAGGTGAACGGCATTGAGACCATCAGGCGAATGATATCGGAAGGTTTTTTTGATAAAATTATTGCCGGTACCGTTATTGCGGTACCTATTTTGAATTTATTCGGGTTTCTTAATCATGCCCGCGATGTGCCTGATGGAAAAGACGTGAACCGTAGTTTTCCCGGAAATGCAAACGGATCATTGGCAAGCCGCGTGGCTTACCGTTTAACCAAGCACATTTTACCGCTTATTGATTACGGCATTGACTTTCATACGGGCGGTGCTCAACGCACCAATTACCCGCAGGTACGTTTTGCCATGAGTGACAAAAACAGCAAGCTCATTGCCGATGCTTTTGGCGCACCGTTTACCCTGAACTCAAATTTAATCCCCAAATCGTTGCGGCACCAAAGTTCCAAAATGGGAAAACCCATTATTGTTTATGAAGGAGGTGAAAGCTTGCGCATTGACGAATACAGCATTGAAGAAGCCATTGAAGGTACAAAACGTGTAATGTGTTACCTGGGCATGATTGACGAGCACTGGGAACCGAAGGAAAGCATTTTCTGTCATGACACTACCTGGGTGCGTGCGCAGCGTTCAGGAATTTTTAAGCCGTTTGTTGTTTCGGGCGAACCGGTACAAAAAGGCCAGCCCCTGGGTGTGATAAACGATCCGTTTGGTCAATACGAAATAAAAGTAATTGCCAATTCAACAGGGTATATGATCGGGCATAACAATGCGCCAGTGGTACTGCAGGGCGATGCTTTGTTTCATATTGGGATTGAAAAGTAGACATTAGACAGACAGGCTGGAATTGTAAGGGCGCGAAACTTTATTGTATATTGTTTTTTTAAATTGGACCTTTTATCCTGGCTTTCCTTGTATGAAACCACCTGTATTTTTATATCATTTGCAATAATGCTTTATCTCTAGGGCTGTTTTTTGAAAAAGAAATTCTGAAAGCCGTTGCAGGCGCTGCATTTACTTATTTCGCCCATGTTTTCCGATAAGGGACTTCCGCATCCGGGGCAGGCGTTTGTGGCATATAAATCGCCCGTTTTCGGATTTGATTTGCGCATGAACACCCAGTATTCGGTAAAATTTTCGTTGTAGCGCTGATTAAGTTCTTTACAAACGGGATGTGTGTAGTGCTCGTTGATGAATGCTTTGAATTGTACATAAATAATGTCGTACGGTTCTTTTTTTTCAATATAAGCTATAGCGGTATCGTGGAGGTTTACAAACTCAATGGAATTTGTTTGCCCCAGTTTTTGCATCATGAGCAATTGCGTATTTATACGCTGGTACATGCCATCGGAAATAAACCTGCGCACGGGCGAAATGTTTTTTTTTAGCCCAGGCGTCCTGCACTTTTTTAAACGCATCCCTGCATTTATCAAGGAAGGTATTTTCGTTGAAATTTTTTAACTGCGAAATTCTTTTAAGCTTTTCATCGGGTGACATGAACCCTTTTTTAGCACGCGGTAGTGATGAATAGTATGATCCGCTTTCGTCATTTTGCCGTTCCATGTATTTAAACGCACATACAACCCCAAACAAAATAAGCGAAAACATGAGGCTTGGCACAGAGGTGGCCCCGCCTGAACTGTGGTACCCGCCACCGCCATGGTATCCACCACCACCTCCTCCTCCACTGGCACCGCCAAAACGCGCGTTGGCTTCGGTAATTACCAGAAGCAAAAAAAACAGAACAATTATGCGGATCACTTTCATTCTTTAATTATCGGCCAACTCGTATTTGGCTTTTACATCGTCAAGAATGTTTTGTTCAGGCTGGGAAATAATCCCATCAATTTTTGCCGCCTTTTTCATGTACTTAAACACTTTTTGCCGCGATTTTTTGTCATCGGGCATGATAATTCCCAATTTATTTGCCGAGGTATGTTCCCATAACGCAGAAATCTTTTTACTGTTAAAACCCAGTTTTTTGGCAACTTTCACTGCATATTCCCTTTCTTCATTGCCAAAACTTCCATCGGCCATCATGATCACCATCATGTTATTGATGGCGAAATCGCGCGCGTGCATATCAATTTCAATGAACTCCTCTTCCTTCTTATCAGAAACCATGCGTGTAGTGAACTGCGTTTTGTAACCCGCATATTCCTCGCGGCTCATTAACCCGCAAACCACCCAGTCTTTTTTCTCATCGTTCAACTGGTTGCCGCAATACTGGCAATTTAAATTAACGGTATCGCCAACGGGCCCTCCGCACTGACTGCAATTGTGCGCCAACACTGAATGTTTACCCGTTTCATTGTTTTTGGCCAGTGTCATTACAAGAATATTGGTTACAGCAGTAAGGGCCTGGTCCATTTTATGCAGTTCCCCCCTGCGTATAATCACTTTCTGCTCCTTGCACTGTATGGCAAAAGCCGCAAAATAATGTGTGTCATTCTCAAGAATATTTATCATGCTGACATCACGCAGGAAAATGCGGTTGAATAAATACGGTTCGTGGTCCATGTTTTGCACCGACCCAAAAAATTCTTTTGTACTGAAACGGCAAATACGGCTCATGTCTTTTAAGGCATGCGCTACGCGAATTTGCAAATAAGCGTTACTGGCCTTGTCTTCAAGGAACTGTGTGTTCGTGTTCAATTTTTCGGCTTTATATTCTCTGAGGCGGTTGGACAGGTAATTTTTTTGCGACATGTTGTTTACAAAATCAATGAACTCCTCAGGCTGGGTTATTTCGCACAATATCCAATCAAATTCTCCCGTATTGGTATACGTTTGACAGGAAGGACATTTGCTTACCTCACCCATTTCGGGTAATGCATCACCGCAGTTCGGGCAATTGTTGTTTTGATATAAGTCCTTGTTACCGGTTTTTTTACGGATATATGTCCAGAACTCAATGAACTCTTCGTTATACTTTTGGTTGATGCCCGCGTATTTTTCACTTACAAACGAGTCGGTTATTTCAGCCTTGTACTGAACGTGTATGATTTCGTAAGGGTCTTCAATTTCAATGAGGGCAATTTTTGTTTCCAGCAATTTCAAATGCGATATGGTATTGGTTTGCCCCAATTGGTTCATCATTAAAATTTGCGTGTTGAAGCGCTGGTAAACACCATCAGAAATGTATTTACGTACAGGTCCCAGGTTCTTTTTTTCCCATGCGCGCTGCACTTCGGTAAATGCCTGTTTTGATTTTTCAATAAAACCCGGCTCATTAAAATTACCCAGCAAAGCCATTTTAGCCGCCAGTTGGGTTGGTGTGGTAAAACCTGAATTTACTTTTTGAATGGTATTAAGGCTTGAACTCTGCTTGTATTTCCTGGCGCCCAATGCGCACAATAGCAGGAAAACACCAAGAACAATAAAATTATAGGGGAAGGGAATGAGGTATAAAATCCAGCTTGCAATTTCAAGGATGGCACCTGCGTCACTGTCGCCACCGCTAAAATCGCCACCGCCACCACCGCTCCGGGCAATACATTGGAGGGAAATAAAGACTATGCAGGCCACCGTAAGGGCCTTATATAAAGTAAAACGTGTCATAAAAAGGAATTATGCCTGCCCAATATAGTAAAAAGAAAATCGATTTAAGCAGCTGTAGATAAATTTTTTGCCTGGCATTTTAGAGACACGTTGAGGACTAACTAATATCCCTTTCTTTTAAAAAATTCCATGTTAACAGGGCCGTTATTAGGAGACTTACACCGTAAACAGCCCAGCCTTTAGAATTGTAGGTATTGATAACAAAGACCGTAATGCCTGCACTGTACATCACAAAAACAATGTTTTCAAAAAATTGATGCTGCCTGAAAAAAAAGATCAGTCCAACCAAATAACCAGTACTGATTCCGCATCCCAAAAGAGCAAACAGCGATGCCCCGGGCCAATGCATTTTACGCATTAAAAAACCTGCCACAACAATTGTAACAAGGCTATACAATAAAGGGCTTTTATTAAAGGGGCGTTTTCCTTCCTGTGGGTCATCAATGAGTTCGTCCTGGTCCATGCGGATAATCAGAAATTAAAGGTATCTCCGCTCCACAAACTCGGTAAACAGCACAACATTCTCATCTTCGTAATTCCATGAATAGATATAAGCCAATTCACGGATGTAATGCCGGGCATCGGCAATGGTAGGCATGCGGTTGAGTTTTTCAATGGCATCGTTGTAGGATGTGTTTTCACCCTCGAACAAATAATTCATGAACAAAAATTTTTGATTTAAACCGATTACTTTATTCAGGTCGTCAATTTTTGTTTTTTGCATGCGTTGAGCCAATGAAAGTTTGGAAACGGGTTGGTCAGAAACGGGCGCCTGTACCTGGATTACATGGGGTTCGGGTTTTACAACCGATTTTTCAACTACAGGTTCATCGATAATTAAAACCGTTTGAGCCACCTTATTGGGTTGTGCAACGGGCTGTATTTTTTCTTCGGCAGGAACATCATTAATGAGCGGCCTGGCTGGTTCAACCGGTTTTGTAACTGTTCCAAGGTTTAATTTAATAGGCTCGTCAACCGCCTTTTTAACAGGCTCTTCTTTTTTTTCATCAAGGATCTGACCAGCCATTTTAAGCAACTGCATTTCATGCGCTTTGTATTGCATTATAACAATGCGCTCATTCAGTTCAGTGGTCAGCTCCTTAAGTTCATCTAACTCAGCTGCCGAAAGATTACCGGCATTGAGCTTATTGAGCTTGTCAAGTATGAACACGCCCAAACGGGTAATGGATACATACGCCATAATGCTAAAATTTGCTTAAATATAACGCGTAAAAGCCAAAAAAGGTACAAAGCATTTAAAATATTTATAGCTTTAAACTGTTAATAAAACATGTTTATTGAACCCCAAAAATACCATGTCCGTAAAGGGTGGATTGAAGTGATATGCGGATCCATGTTCTCAGGCAAAACCGAAGAACTTATTCGCAGGCTTAAACGGGCTGAATTTGCCAAACTGAGGGTTGAAATATATAAACCCGCCATTGATGTGCGCTACCATGAAACAAACGTTGTTTCACATGATGCCAATACCATACGATCAACTCCTGTAGAATCCTCAACCAATATTTTATTGCTTGCCAATGATGTGGATGTTGTAGGCATTGACGAGGCCCAGTTTTTTGACCCTGAACTTGTGCAGGTGTGTAACCAGCTTGCCAATAGCGGCATTCGGGTAATTGTGGCTGGCCTTGACATGGATTTTGCCGGCAAGCCTTTTGGACCCATGCCTTCATTGCTGGCCGTTGCTGAATTTGTTACCAAGGTGCATGCTATATGCATGACCTGTGGTGATATTGCCAACCACAGTCACCGGTTAACTGACAGCGATAAGCAGGTTGTATTGGGCGAGACTGAGAGTTACGAACCGTTATGCCGCAAATGTTACAATCAAAAAACCAGGGCATAAAATTCAAATCATGCACAAATGAAAATTTCATCCTGTTTCTTAAACGATATTGCCGATAAAACCGGTGGAAAAATTGTGCAGTATTTCAACAATGCAGCGGTGCAATCGCTCGTATACGACACGCGCTCATTGTTTGTGTCGTCAGGTTGCATGTTCATTGCCCTAAAGTCAAACAAACGCAACGGGCATGATTTTATTGGCGAAGCTTATAAAAAAGGCATACGCAATTTTTTGGTTGACGAAGATGTACCGGTGCCGGGTGACGAAGTGAACATTATAAAAGTAAACGATGTTTTGAAAGCCTTGCAGCAATGGGCCGGCAAACACCGGTTGAAAATAAATTATCCGGTTGTGGCCATTACGGGCAGCAATGGCAAAACAACCCTGAAAGAATGGATGAATACGGTTCTTTCACCTTATTTCAGCATTGCAAGAAGCCCCCGAAGTTTTAATTCGCAACTAGGTGTGCCACTTTCATTGCTGCAACTGGAGCCTTATCATAAACTGGCATTGATTGAGGCGGGCATTTCAAAACCGGGCGAAATGGATATACTTGGCAGCATCATTAAACCTGACATTACTATTTTAACCAACGTTGAACAGGCACATGCCTCTAATTTCATTGATAAAGCACAGCATGTTACCGAAAAACTAAAGCTTGCTGAGGCGTCAATGCTATTGGTATATTGTGCCGATGATGACGAAATACACGACCAGGCACTCGCCTTGAAATGCAACAAATTAAGCTGGGGATTTAACCAGGGATTTTTACGGTTTAAAACCGAAAACGACCAATTGATTTTGACAGTCGATTCGCGGAATACTGTTTTTGATTTACTGGTATATGATAAAGGTTCCATACAAAACATTTGCCATGTCATTGCAGGAAGTTATGCGTTGGGCATTGAACCGTTTAAACTGAGAAACAGCATTCGCGAAATAACCCCGGTTGAAATGCGGTTTGAGCTTAAAGAAGGCGTAAATAATTGCCAGGTATTGAATGACACGTACAGCCTGGATTTTTATTCATTTCAATTGGCCGTTGAATACGTTTGCCGCAATGCCGGCAACCTGGCCAAAACCGTAATTGTTTCCGATTTCCCTGAAATCAGCAGCAACAAAGAACAATTTTACAAAGAGGTCGGTAAATTTTTAACCGATTCAGGTATCAATAAAGTAATTGGAATCGGCCATGACATTAAATTACTGGCGCCCGCCTACCGGGGTGAACTGCATATTTACGCCAGTACGGTTGAATTCATGGAAAAGTTGCCGTTGACACAATTTAAAGATGAATTAATTTTAATCAAAGGTACCCGGACCAGCCATTTTGAAAAAATTGTTTCATTCTTTGATTTAAAATTACATTCGACCTACCTGAAAGTTGACCTTGCCGCCATGCAGCATAATTTGAACTATTACCAATCGCTTGTTAAGCCCGGTACCAAAACCATGGTTATGGTAAAAGCCCTGGCTTATGGCAGCGGAAGCCGTGAAATTTCACATTTGCTGGAATTTAATAAAGTGGATTATTTGGCTGTTGCGTATGCCGATGAAGGTGTGGAGTTGCGCAAATCGGGCATTCGTTTACCGGTTATGGTCATGAATGCCGATGAATCAACTTTTGGCTTGTTGGTACAATATGAATTGCAACCCGAAATTTACAGTTTTAATCAACTGGAATCGTTTGCGCAATTCCTGCAAAAACGCAGCAAAGTTTTTTTTCCCGTTCACCTGAAACTGGATACCGGCATGCACCGCCTTGGATTTAAAGGAAGTGAACTTGAAGACCTGGTTAAACGGTTGAATGTACATGAACGTATGTTTAAAATTGAATCGGTGTTCAGTCACCTGGCCACGGCTGATGAGGAAGCGCAAAATGAATTCACCCTTCACCAGATAAATTTATTTGAAGCCTTGAGCCGGGAAATCACCCAGGTGCTGGATTACCCGGTTTTGCGGCACATCCTGAACTCACCAGGCATTGAGCGTTTTCCTGAATACGCTTTTGACATGATACGCCTGGGAATAGGGTTACACGGTATAGCGGCAACCCGTGAAGGACAAAACCATTTGATACCGGTGCATACGCTTGTATCACGCGTGAGCCACATCAACCACTTAAAAGAAGGTGACACGGTGGGTTACGGCCGGAAAGGAAAAATACATGGGAACCGTAAAATAGCCGTTATACCTATAGGGTATGCTGATGGTTACTCACGCAGTTTTGGAAATGGGAAGGGAAAAATGCTCATCAACGGGAAGCTTGCACCGGTAATAGGGAATGTGTGCATGGACATGACCATGGTGGATGTAACAGACATTGAACAAACGCAGGTTGATGACGAGGTAATTGTTTTCTGGCATGGTTTGCCGGTAACGCAATTGGCTGAGTGGGTCGGGACCATTCCGTATGAGATTTTGACATCGGTTTCTACAAGGGTGAAAAGGGTTTATGTGGACAACGTGTAAACGAATTTTGGATAAAAGGATTTTGGAAAGAGAGCTATATCAATTAACAAATTAAAAAGCCAAACGGAAACCAAAAACTACTTGAGGACTTTAAACTCCAAGATCCTTGTTTTCTTCTCAGCCATCTCAATTTTAAACAGGTAATTCTGATACGTGACAAAATAAATAGGATGTGGTTTTAAAGTAGGCATACTTTTTATAAAATCAATTTTACCGCCCTCAATCATATTATAAATTTCACCGTCCTTAATGCCGCGCGCCTGGAGCAGGTTGAAAACGGTGTCGGTTGCGCTTATTTCATTTGCCTTTAATATGCGCTTGACTGTTTCCCCGGGCATTGTAAAAATGTGCTCAGGATTGGAGCCAAAACCCTTGCAGGTTGTTTTTTTACTGTTTGCAACGCCATGGATAACACTCACGGTATCGTTACGCACCAGGAAACGGATTTTGAATTTTCCCTCGGCATTTTCAATGATGTATTCTTTTGGAACCTGGTGTGTTTTGCTCTCACTGAAAATTACATCTCCATTATTCAGAAGCTGAAACACATCATCGTCAGAAATACCGTTTTCCTGCATCACGCATTTTACTGAATCGGTAATCAAAATCTGGGACGTGGCAATTTGTTTCAAAACCCGGTTACCGGGCGTCCAATCGCAGCCCCGTTGTCCAAACATCACAAAGCAAACCACCAGACCCATTCCAAAACCAATGAGGTAATACTGTAAACGCCTTCCGAAATTCATTAGAGTGCCGCGGTAAGTAAATCAATGTCTTTAAAGGGTAATTTGAACGCTTCACCCAAAACACGTTTGGTGAGCGTGCCGTTTAACAGGTAAACCCCGTTGCGGAAACCTTTTTTGCGTTTGATGATGCTTTCGCTGCCGCCTTCATCGGCCATTTGCAAAAGGATGGGCGCAAAAATATTGCTAAGTGCAAACGAAGCGGTGCGTGCATAACGCGATGCGATGTTGGGTACGCAGTAATGCACAATACCGTGTTTTACAAAAACCGGTTTGGTATGGTTGGTTACTTCCGAGGTTTCAAAACAACCTCCTTTGTCAATGCTCACGTCCACCACAACACTGCCCGGCTTCATGTCTTCCATCATTTTTTCGGTAACAATGCAGGGGGTTTTTCCACCTTCGGCACGCATGGCACCAATCACCACATCGGCCATTGACAGGGCCTTGGCAATTATATTGGGTTGTACAATGGATGTATACACGCGCTGGCTCAAATCATTTTGCAACCTGCGCAACCGTGAAATGGACGTATCAAATACCTTAACTATCGCCCCAAGGCCTAACGCAGAACGGGTGGCAAACTCACCTACCGTACCCGCACCCAGCACCACTACATCGGCCGGTGGCACCCCCGAAATACCTCCCATAAGCAATCCTTTACCTTTGTTTACATTGCTAAGGTATTCACCGGCTATGAGGACCGAAGCCGTACCGGCCAGCTCGCCCATTGAACGCACAACCGGGTAACTTCCTTCCTCATCACGTATAAAGTCCCAGGCGATGGCCGTAATTTTTTTGTCCATTAATTTTTTAACGCTATCACGGTTCTGAACGCTCAACTGCAATGCCGAAAAGAGGGTTTGCTTGCGTTGCATCATTTCAATTTCCTCAAGCGAGGGCGGAGCAACTTTCATAATGATATCGGCCTTGTAAACTTCTTTTACATCGTACGAAATTTTTGCCCCGGCTTCGCTATAGTCCTTATCCGTAAAATTAGCAGCTTTACCTGCATTGGTTTCCACCACTACTTCGTGCCCGTTTGAGACCAACAAGGCAACTGCATCGGGCACCAGGGCCACCCGTGTTTCCTGGAACGAAGTTTCGCGGGGAATGCCTATATACAAACGCTTTTTCTTTTTGCCAACTTCCAGCATTTCCTCCTGCGGCATCAGGGCGGCTTCAATGGACAAGGTTTTGAGAACTTCGGGCGATATTTTCATGTGGGCACTTTTATTTTACAGGGTCACATGGAATACCCGCCATTTGCTTTTAATTGAAACGGGTATTTCATAGTACTTGGTCTAAAGCAAATTTAAGGAAGAACCGGTTATGAAACAAGGGAAACCTTCAAGATTATAAACAGGTGCACACTGACAATCTTACTTTTTTTGCCAGCAAAGCTTAACGGGAGGTCGACCAAGGAACCTGAGAAATTCTCAGGTAAACTCTGGTAGAACTCAGATATCTCTGTGGACCAACACACCATGTGATTTTAATTGGTAAAAATGAAAAAGCCGCCTGTCCCATAAATATTGGGACCGGACGGCTTTTGTTTAGTTTTATTACTTGAGGTTGCCCACCATGTCTTCGGGCTT
>DASPJQ010000659.1:0-1315 GCA_035628535.1 Flavobacteriales bacterium
TCGGCCTGTACGGTCCCGCGCACCTGCGTCAACGTTTCATTTTTTATTTTTTCATATACATCGGCAGGTAAAACCATGTTGCCTGTTACACCCAGCAACATCAGTCCCAGGCCGTCATTTCCCTCGGGCAAATCACCAAAATACGTGGGCCGTGCAACACCACGTTTCTTATAAATATCATCAATCTTTTTATTGACCTCGGTTTCCAGCCCGTTTTTCCTGATGTATATTTCGCACTGTTGATCAATGGCAGCATTCATGAAAAATCCCAACAACATGGGTGCGGGCCCGTTAATGGTCATGCTTACTGATGTTTTGGGATCGGCCAGGTTAAACCCTGAATACAGTTTTTTGGCATCGTCCAGGCAGCATATGCTTACGCCCGAGTTGCCAATTTTCCCATAAATATCAGGACGCAAATCAGGATCGTTACCGTATAACGTAACACTATCAAACGCAGTTGACAGGCGTTTAGCCGGCATACCCAAACTCACATAATGAAAACGTTTGTTGGTGCGCTCCGGACCGCCTTCACCAGCAAACATCCGTGTGGGATCTTCGCCTTCGCGTTTGAACGGATAAATTCCTGAAGTGTAGGGGAAATCACCCGGAACATTTTCCTGCAATATCCAGCGCAACAGTTCGCCCCAGGCTTTGTAACGCGGGGTAACAACTTTTGGAATTTGCGTATGGGATAATGATTCGGTATGTGTTTTGATTTTTAATTCTTTGTCGCGTACTTTGAAAACGTAAAACTCGTCCTTGTACATTTTAACTTTGTCAGGCCATTGCTGGATGATTTCCCAGTTATGCGGATCAAGGTCAAGTTTAATCCGGTCAAATTCGGCCTGCAGCACTTTTATGATATCGGCATTTGTTTTTTTATCAAGCGTTGCAATGGTTGAATGAATGTTGTACAATTTTTCAGCAATTTCACTCTGCTTGTTCACCCACTCATCGTACTTGCGGTTGTTTTCCGAAATCTCGCTCAAGTAACGCGTACGGGCAGGAGGGATAATGAAAATTTTTTCCGACATCTCCTTGGTAATGCTGAACGAAGATTTTAAATCTGTGCCCGTTTTTTCGGCCACCTTGTCCATAACAGCTTTATACAGCGAATTTGTGCCGGGGTCGTTAAACTGTGACGCAATGGTGCCGAATACGGGTAGTTTTTCATCGTCAACGTCCCATAACTGGTGATTGCGTTTGTATTGTTTTTTTACATCGCGTAAGGCATCCAATGCACCGCGTTTGTCAAATTTGTTTATTGCTACAATGTCGGCAAAATCCAACATATCAATTTTTTCCAATTGCG
>DASPJQ010000660.1:0-1530 GCA_035628535.1 Flavobacteriales bacterium
CGGTGAAGAAAACCAAATGCGTGGTTACGGCCGAAGAACACCAGGTTGCGGGCGGAATGGGAGAAAGCATTGCAGGCGTATTAACGCGCCATTTGCCGGCCCCGGTTGAATTTGTAGGCGTTAACGATTCGTTTGGCGAAAGCGGAACCCCTGATGAATTGATGAAAAAATACGGGTTGGATGCCATTGACATTGTAAATGCAGTACAGCGCGCCATCAATCGTAAATAAAGGGTAAAAGCGCGCACCGTCAGCTTCAATGAGTGAATACGATGACGTACAGTTACTGGCCATTTTTCGCGAGGGTCGCGAAGAGTACGCTTTTACACTCATTGTAAAAAAATACCAGCAAAAATTGTATTACCACATTCGCAGGATGGTGAAAAACCATGACGATGCCGATGATGTGTTGCAAAATACATTGGTAAAAGTATGGGCCGGACTCAAAAATTTCAGGGAAGAGGCCAATTTGTACACCTGGTTATACCGCATAGCAACCAATGAAACCTTGACCTTTTTAGGAAAAAACAAAAACATTCAATTGGTACCGGTTGACAAGAACCCCTCAGCCAGGGCCACCCATCATGAAGGTGATGCCAGTGTGGTAGGTACCGAGGATATTTATAAAAAGCTTGAAAGAGCCATTGAAAGCCTGCCCGAAAAACAACGCATTGTGTTTAACATGAAGTATTTTGATGAAATGCCGTATGAAGACATGTCACAAGTGCTTGATACATCGGTTGGTGCATTAAAAGCAAGCTTCCACCATGCCGTTAAAAAAATTGAAAATTTTTTAACCGGACATTAAACCTTTAAGGCATTTAAGAGTCAAAACAGCATGAACCCGGTTGACAAAAACAATGAATGGAAGAAGGAAGCGCCTGTATTAAGCAGTCTTGATCCTGGTAGCTATCGGGAAAAAGAACGGCATAAGGTACCGCAAGGCTATTTTGACGACCTGGCCGGTAAAGTGCTGGAAAAAATAAACGAAGCCCCTGTTTTATTCAGCCTTGAAAAAAAGGAAATGGTTGAGGCGCCCGAGGGGTATTTTGATGCCGTTGAAGCGAGGGTAAAACAAATTACCGCTGTCAAAAAACAAGTTCCCGTTGTATCCATACGCAGTAAAATTGTGCGTTGGGCTGTGGCGGCTTCGTTGTTATCAATGGTGGTCACAACCGCATACGTTTATGCAAATAAAGAAAACACAGGGGGCGCCATTGCGGCTGTTCCCGCTATAAATACCGAAAATGCAACTACGAATTACCTGATCGATGAATTGCATGAAGAAGATTTAATTGCCTTTGTATCGGAACAGGAAACCTCACCCGAGAATAATGAAGTAGTTGATTATTTAATGGAAGATGGTTTTGAATTGGAGTAGCGGGAAGCATGAAGAACGAAGAACAAAGAGAAAGTGTCACGAACAGGATTATGAAGCAGCTTAACAGATATGTATTGATTGCTGTAACGATGATAGCATCACTTATGGCAAATGCGCAAAGAGGGGCCCGCATACAGGAAAAAAAAGAAG
>DASPJQ010000661.1:0-1499 GCA_035628535.1 Flavobacteriales bacterium
TTTCAAACATGGTTTCACCAGTCATATGAACATACGTTGAGCATGTCGCCCCAACAAATAAAGCGTGAACTGGTACATCAATACAAAGATTTTCCGAACCCGGCCGTGTATTTTGCCAATAGCGCAAGTACGTATCCTGTAGTTGAAACATACCTGCCGGTGGCCCTTGAAAAAATTAAATAGAAAAAGCCCCAATGAATTGCTTCACCAGGGCTTTTTCGCAAAACAAAAGACTATAGCCTATTGTTTTATTATTGGGTGTGTGTAAAGCGCGTTGTTGTTTTTACCGAGCAACGTAACAATGTATGATCCATTCTCAATTCCTGAGAGATAAATGCGTACATTGGTATGCATATCGTTTTTGTTCAATTGACCAACGGGGCGTCCGGCAATGTCGTACACCACAATGGTGCTTACTTCATCAAGATCAATGGATGAAATGAATAGTTCATTTTGCGCAGGGTTTGGATAAATTTTTACATCGGTAAATTTGTTGTTGTCGGCAATACCCAGTGTCATCATGTCTACTACCTGCAGCACAAACCCGCTGCGGAAAACATCGGCAACCCAATCGCAATATGTGGCACTGCATGAATCGGTGGCGTTATACAGCATGGCACAAACATAGTATGTACCTGCCGAGGCGTACACATGCGTAGGACTGAAACCTGTAATATAGGGCGAACCATCACCAAAGTCCCAGGTAACTGTAGTGTCTGACGGGTCAGATGTTGCATAGGTAAGTGAAATGTACGTGGTGTCATTTACACCGGTTGAATCTTCCCATGAGGAGAAAGCTACCGAGCATGCCGGGCTGCTGCCGCAGGCAACACTGAAATCGTGTACGTACGTATTACCGGCACTGGTTGGCGACTCATTGGCGCAGTAATAACCAGTTGCCGGGGCCGGGTCCATGGTGGCAATATAAATGGGTTGCGTACCGCCAATAAATGTGTCATACGGAATGCTGTCAATGTAAACCCCCGATGCATTGGTGTAAACAGTATTGTAATAAAAAACACCCGACATGCTGTCAACCGAAATATAAACGGGATGACCTGCAACGGGTGCACCCAAACAATCGGTTATGGTACCTGTACAATAATTGTACGTTTGGGCCTGAGAAAGGCCGCATGTAAGGATAAGGGCGGTGAGTGTAGCTATTTTTTTCATACGCATGTGTTATGTGACACAAATATTGAATGAAAAAACGGGCACAGAAAGGCAAAATGGCTAAAAACATACACGTTCAAAATCAATGTAATTGATTTAAATTATTGTAAATGAATATGTAATACTCTAAAAACTAGAATTTATCTTACTAAAATGGGCAGTTATTTTTTGTTCTGACTGCTCAACCGTCAAGGCTTCCGGCAGTGAAAAATGGCCTGAACGAGTACGGCAAAGCGAGGCCAGGTAAGCGCCACTGTGTAGTTTTTGTCCGAAATCATGGGCAATGCTGCGTATATAGGTGCCTTTTGAACAAACCACCCGAAAAT
>DASPJQ010000662.1:0-12514 GCA_035628535.1 Flavobacteriales bacterium
GACAATTGCCGGTAAATATTGATGTCGTCAGAATTCACCACATCGCCCATGCGCACTTCGGCACTTACGCTTTGGCCGCCTTCATTCACCCCTTGTGAAATTGCAATGTGCGAGTGTTCATCAATTATGCCGCTGGTAACATGCTTGCCCGTTCCGTCAATTTCCACAATTTTACCAAACGGTTTAGGCAAGCTTTTTCCAACCTGTACAATTTTTCCGTCCTTTAAAATTACATCGGCATTTTTCACTATGCCTTCCGGCTCATTCGTCCATACAGTGGCGTTTTTAATGAAAACCATTTCGGCCGTGGGAATGCTGTCCCATCCATAAGCCATGTTGGGGAAATATGTTTTACCTGAAACCGTATCGGCAACCGTATTTTTCTTTTTGTTTTCTTCCTTAAACCTGTCTTTGCGAATGGCTGTCCACGTTATTAAACTTCCATCAGGCAACTGGCCGTTACCGTCCCATGAACCCGAATCAAAATTAATGGTTCCTGAAAGGCGTACCGGGCCGTTGTTCACTTTATCCTTCGCAATAAATCCAAGGCCAATGGTATTGATGTCTTTTTTAATGGTAGCAGGCGCTTTGATGGTATCGGTTTTAACTTCTGCGGTCGGGTTATTGATATCGCCTTTAACACTTAACGTATACATTACCTGGTTAATGTTCAGGTTGTATTCACCGCGAATATCCACTTGTTCAATTGGCTTGATTTCAAAACGTTTTCCCTTCACCCAGTTTTCCTGGATCACGCATTTATCGCCAAACAACGGTTCGTTGGTGACAATAAAATTAGCCAGTTTTGATTTTTCCAGTGTCCCCACCCATTCAGAAACTCCCATTAACCGGGCGGGCGTTTCTGTTAATGCTTTCAATGCTTCGGTTTCAGGCAGGCCGCTGGCAATTGTTTTTTTGATATTGGCAATGAAATGATTTTTATCACGCAAACCCTCAAGTGTAAATGTAAATGGAATACCCGCCTTGAATAAGGTGGTTGCATTCCCGGGCGCCAGTTCCCAGTGTTTGAGCTCGGCCAAGGTCACATTTTGCGCATCATAATAGTCCTCAACATCCAGTGGTTCGGGAAAATTTACCGGTATAATAAGTGCACCGCCTGTTGCTTTAATTTCATTGATGCGCTGGTAATCGGTACCGTTGGTTTTATAAATGCATTTAAGGTTGAACTCAGCTGCAATTTTTGCAGCCCTTAATACGCTTAGTTTATCACCGGCTTCAAAAATAGTTATGAGCGCTGCATTTTCAACCAACGCCTGCAATGAAGGGTTGAATTCCTTTTTATTCCCCCCACTTTCATACCAGGCTTTATCATAATACGTTTGGCGAATCAACGCAATGCTACCAGTAAGCGATGAGGGATAGGATTGCCGGCTGGTTCCCTTGCGAAACGATACGTTGTTGGACGCTTTTTGTTTGACAACGCTCAGATTTTCCTTTTCATCATTCAATGTAACCAGCACACCGGTGCCGCGCATGAGACCGTCAGCATAAAGGGAATGGACAGTACCGAAACCGATGTTGCGCAATTCTTTTGCTGCATTGGCGTCATTCTTAAATAATTCAATGGCGTTCGTTTCGGGATGAATGGTTTCGTTCCAGTGCGTAGCGCCTTTTTTATTGGTTTCATACTGGCGGCCGTCTTCGCTGGCAGGCTCGCGTTTGATTTCCGGCATGCCATAGGTAGAATACAGATCAATGAACGAGGGGTAAATGTGTTTGCCTTTAAGATCAATAACCACCGCATTTTTTGGAATGGTAATTCCTTTACCAGCGTCCAGTATTTTTTCTTTTTCAATCAAAAGCGTTGCGCCCTCAATCACTTTTGCCGCACTTATGTGAACGGTTGCATTGGTCAACGCGTAAATCCCGGGCTTGTTGTATTTAGGCTCGTCCTTTGGAAAGGTTGGCTGGGCCATTGCCTGGAATGACAATCCCCCGAGAAAAAGAAAGGATACAATGCGCTTTAACATACCTGCTGGTGTGCCAAGATAGTAATTTTATTTATACATGCATACTATAAAAAGCAATTGCTTGCATGATAGAGCAGGAAAATAAAGGAACCCGCTTACCGGATAATAAACCGTTTTGCCAGGTGTCCGGTTTTGAAAATATACATACCGGGGGAAAGGTTGCTCACATCAACCCGGGAACCTGATGTATGCGCTGACCAAACCCGTGTACCCACGGCATTGTAAATTTCAGCATATGTTCCCTGCGCCATATTGTTCCCGATGTTAAAAATTCCCGCGTTCGGGTTGGGATAAATATCAAAATTGCCGGGTGATTTTATTTCGGTTAAACCTGATGGGTTGTGTGAATACACTTTGATCCAGGTAAATTGTCCGTCCATGGGAAATCCTGCAAGCGAATCAAGCAATTTTACGGTTACCATTCCATCAGCCGTGAAGGTTGACACGCCACCAAACACGATAACTCCCGGAACACAACTGCCGGTGCCGTTATACGGTACGGTGTCGTTAAATGTATTTTCAAGCCATATTTTCGGGTTATCACCCGGGCTTCCGCCATGCCAGGGCATGGTTATTTCAATTTTCAGTGAATCGGTGTTGGTTGTTACGGCCATGTTGAACTCAATATAGTCGCCACCGCTGCCGTTTCCAACCCGTACCGAAGTGTCGGCACCGCAACCGTACGAACCTACCGCCACATTTCCAACCGCCATGTAAGCGTGCGTGGTTGAATCTTCGCCAAGGTTGAGTGAATCGGTCAAGGTGTATTGCGCGTTTAACGCATGGGTAAGCACTACACTTGCTGTTACAATAAGTAAACGTGTTTTCATAGATTTTTGGTTTGATTTTCAAAAATACAGTGTTTTAATTTCAAAATGAATTTACCTACCACAATTGGGGGCTACCACATGTAGGAGTTGAAAGAAGTTTAAACGGCAATGCTGAATGTCCGGAGTAATTTCAAAGCACCGCTTTCAAATGGTGTTCCATATGCACCACGTAATCGTCAATTATAAATTGAAGCGTTTGGGTACCATAGTCGGGAAATGTACCGGTGTTGGACAATGCTGACGGATCCATGTTTTTCCAGATATGTACGATATGCCTGTTTAGGTCCTGCCACAAATCAACAATCCTGTTCCAGTCCATGTCCTGGTAATTTTGTACGGCCACCCACCCGTTTTGTTCGTATTGCAAAAGGTCCTGGTGTTTTGAAAGTTGCATGCGCACAAAACGTTGAATGTTGTTGAATGCCGAATCAATCAAATGGCCCATGATTTCCTTACGGCTCCATTTACCGGGTGCTGGACGTTTTTCAGCAAATTCGTGGGTCATGCCCCGTAATTTTGCCGGAACTTCATACAGTATTTTTTCAAGTTTCAGGATCGCTTCCAAGGGATTTATTATTTAAAGATTCAGAAATTCAAAAATTTAAAATTTAAGGATAAAGGTTTTGCCTACTTCGGTTTGTTGGTTGAGCATAATGGAGCCGTTATTGTTTATGACCAATTGCCGTGTTAAGGTAAGTCCTATGCCGCTTCCTTTTTCCTTGGTTGAGAAAAAAGGCATGAAAATTTTGTCAAGCATGTCGTGCGGTATTTTTTTCCCATTGTCATAAATACTCAATTCCACACGGTTTTTACTGGTATACGCTGCAAGCTGTATGCGCGCATCAGTTGTTTCCTGCAGCACTTCTACGGCATTTTTGATCAGGTTAATAATGGCTTGTTCCAACTGATCAATGTCGCAAAACAACTCCAGCCCTTCATGTTCCATTTTAATATTGAAATCAATGCGGTTGTTAAGCATGCTTTCGCTGAAAAGGATCTGTATGCGGTCAAACAGGTCGCGTATTTTAAATGGTTCTTTTTTAGGTGACGGCAGCCTGGTAAGGCGCCTGTAGGTTTCAACAAATTCCGAAAGGCTGCTGCACCGGTTGCCAATGGCTTCCAAACCGCGTTTAACGTCCTGCAGGGTATCTTTTGAAATAGGTATTTCCGAATTTATTTCTTCATTCACGGTGTCTTTTAACGTGGCCGACAGGGACGAAATGGGTGTAATGCTGTTCATGATTTCATGCGTGATGATGCGTACAAATTTTTGCCAGATCTCAATTTCATGCACTTCCAGTTCGGTGCGCAGGTTTTGCAGCATAATGAGGTTGCACGAAGTTTTTCCATACGAAATAAAATGCCGCCTGACTGAAATATGCACTTCCTCACCGTTGGCGTTCATGAATTTGAAAAAATCCTGCTGGCCATCACCCAGGCTTGAGATCACTTTAAATAAATTCGGGTGTGAACGGCCCAAAAAATTCATTTCAGGCATGTATTCAATACCGGTGAGCCGCTTGGCAGCCTGGTTAAACAAAATGACTTTGCCCTGGCCTTCTTCATAACAAATCAATGACACGGGCACATGTTCTATAACATGTTGCAGGAAAAAATGGTTTTCCTCTTTTTCGGTGCGCAGGCGCTGAAATTCCTGGGTAATCATGTTAAACGTATCCCGTAATTCGCGCAGACTTTTTTCAGGATGCGGGGCGTATTTTTGCGAATAGTCACCGTATTTAATGGAAAGTAAAAAATGGTTCAGGTCCTTGTTTGTTTTATTGGCGAAACGGAAGAATTCAACCACCAGGAAAAAAAAGATGACCGTTATGATGAACGTGGTATAATAAAACCCGAAGTAATACAGGCACAAGGCGGCCAGCATAGCCGTTGACACAAGAAGGATGAGGCGAAAAAAAATCTTAAACCGGAAACTGTTAAAGTTCATATTTTTCTATTCTCCGGTACAAAGCGGCACGCGTTAGTCCCAACTCTTTTGCAGCCCGGCTAATATTGCGGTTGTACATGCTCAACGCCTTGATTACTGCCGATTTTTCAATTTCATCCAGGTTGAGCGAGTCGGTATGCATGTCCATTTCTTTATACGTATCGGGTACAAGGTAAGCAATTTCGGGTTCATTTCCCTCGGTTAAAATAACGGCCCTTTCAATGGCGTGCTGCAATTCGCGCACATTACCCGGCCATGAATACTTTTTTAATGCATTGAGTGTGGCGGCACTGAATTTCATTCCCTGCCGCAGGTATTTTTTTGAATACAGTTCAAGGTAATAGCTGGCAATAACGGGAATATCGTCAGGCCTTTCGCGCAAGGGCAAAATTTGCAGTTCAACGGTATTGATGCGGTAAAGCAAATCGCGCCTGAACTGCCCGTTGGCCACCATTTCCTGCAGGGGCATGTTGGTGGCGCAAATCATGCGAACATCAATATCACGCACCTGGTTGGACCCCAAACGCACCACCTGGCGGTTTTGTAAAACCGACAGCAATTTGCTTTGCATGGTCAACGAAAGGTTTCCTATTTCATCAAGGAACAAAGTACCGCCTGATGCTATTTCAAACCTGCCGGGTTTATCTTCCTTTGCATCGGTATAGGCGCCCTTTACATAACCGAACAGTTCGCTTTCAAAAAGCGATTCGGGAATGGAGCCAAGGTCAACTTTTACAAAAACGTTGTTGTGGCGGGGCGATGCGGTGTGAATTTGCCGTGCGGCCACTTCTTTTCCCGTACCGTTTTCGCCCAGTAATAAAATATTGGCATCGGTAAGCGCTACTTTTTTTATTTTTTCGGTGAGCTTGCGCATGGCTGCGTTGTTTCCAAGCAATTCGCTCAATTCCCCGTCCTCGGCTTTTACCATGGCCTTTTGTTTTTCCTCCAGTTCGCTTACTTTTTGCTTGTTTCGGCTCAATTCAAACGCGGCCATTACGGTTGCTATGAGCTTTTCATTTTGCCAGGGTTTCAAAACAAAATCCATTGCTCCGGCACGAATGGTTTTTACGGCCAGGTCCACATCGCCAAAGGCCGTAATCATGACTACCACTGTTTCGGGCCTTTGCTGTTTTATGCGTTTGAGCCAATGCAGACCTTCACCACCGCTGTTCTCACCGCGACTAAAGTTCATATCAAGCAACACCACGTCATAGGCGTTAAAGCGCAAATGCGCAAACGCATTGGCAGGGTCGTCATATGTAGTTACGGTCTTAAAATATTTCTTAAGCAAGAGTTCGGCTGACAATAAGATATCGGCATTGTCTTCAATGATGAGGATGCGTCCCTGGTTCATTTTTTGAAAGTTTGATGCCATCTTAGTCAAATTACATGCCCTGTTTCTTTTTTGCTGCGAATCCCTTGATTCTCTTATAAAAGCCGGTTGTTAACCCCTTGTAAAGGTAGGGATTTAAAGGCGAAAGTGTATCAAAACCGTACTATTTTTTGTATCATTACCGTACACATTTTTAGAACTACTTTGCGGATGTTTTCTTGCAAATGCATGGTTAATAGTTTGTTACCCCCTTTGGCACGATGCTTGGCTGAAGGCGTACCAAATGGACAGGAAAATAGAACGCAAACGCTTTCATCCTAAAAAATTACTGGTATATGGGTCAGTGGTTGCTGGCGTGGCGCTTGTTGTTTCTTTCTACGTTAGTTCCTACTCCGTTAACCGCGTACACGTTGATGCTGCCAAAATCACCATTGACCAGGTAACCAACGGCACCTTCCAGGAATTCATTCCCGTTACAGGTACTGTAATGCCCATTAAAACCGTTTACCTTGACGCCATAGAAGGCGGGCGCGTTGAAGAAATTTTTATTGAAGACGGAAAAATGATCACGGCCGGTACGCCCATCATACGCCTTTCAAACCAGGAATTTCAAATGGACGCCATTAACCGCGAAGCGCAATTGCTGGACCAGCAAAATAATTTGCGCAACACCCGCCTGGGCATGGACCGCCAAAGCGTTCAATTGAAACAGGATTTATTGCAGCTTGATGTGGACATAAAGCAGGCAAAAAAACAATATGAACTCAACAAGGCCCTGCTGGCCGAAAGCCTCGTTTCAAAAAACGAATACGAAAAATCAGAAGACAACTACCAGCATTTACTGGCAAAACGCAGGCTTCATATTCAAAACATGCGCGTTGATTCCACGTTCAGAAGTTCGCAATTGGCGCAAATTGAATCGTCACTTGAACTCATTCAAAAAAACCTGGCCTTTTTACAGGGTAGTTTGGAAAACTTAGTGATTAAAGCTCCCATTGACGGCCAGCTTTCCTCCTTAAAAGCCGAAATTGGCGAAACCAAATCAAAAGGTGAGAACATTGCCCAGGTTGATATCATTACCGATTATAAAATACGCGTGCGAATAAGCGAACATTACGTTTCAAGAATCATGATGGGGTTAAGAGGTTCCATTGAGGAAGACGATAAACCGTATTTTCTTACTGTAAAAAAAGTATATCCTGAAGTAAGCAACGGTGAATTTACGGCCGACATGCTTTTTGAAGAAAAGAAGCCTGCCACCATCAAGCGCGGCCAATCGTTCCAGTTGAAACTTGAATTGAGCGATAAAACCAAGGCTGTTTTGTTGCCGCGTGGCGCCTTTTATCAGGAAACAGGCGGTGCATGGATTTATGTGGTAAAAAACGGTAAAGCTGAAAAAAGAAATATAAAGCTGGGCAGGCAAAATCCCGATTATTATGAAGTGCTTGAAGGCCTGGAACCCGGTGAACAGGTTGTGACTTCAAAATATACTATGTTCGAAAATGCAGATGAATTAATTATTGAATCAAAAAAGTAAAAATTATGAGCACCATCAAAACCATTGGCATGCAAAAAGTGTATCGCACCGAAGACATTGAAACAACTGCGCTGAACAATGTTTCAGTTGAAATCAAGGAAGGCGAATTTGTTGCCATCATGGGGCCCTCAGGTTGTGGCAAATCAACCCTGCTGAACATTCTTGGCCTGCTTGATAACCCCGACTCGGGGCAATATTTCATTAACGGTGAAGAGGTTTCGGGTTATTCGGAAAAACAACGGGCCGAAGTGCGCAAGGCCAATATTGGTTTTGTGTTTCAAAGTTTCAACCTGATTGATGAGCTCACGGTTTTTGAAAACATTGAACTGCCTTTGATTTATACCGGCATAAGCTCATCGGAACGAAAAAAGCTGGTTGAAGAAGCCATGGAACGCATGAACATTGTTCACCGCAAAAATCATTACCCTCAACAACTCTCGGGAGGGCAGCAACAACGTGTTGCGGTTGCGCGTGCGGTGGTAAACAAACCAAAGCTTATTTTGGCCGATGAGCCCACCGGTAACCTTGACTCAAGCCATGGCGAGGAAGTGATGAAACTTTTGTCAGGGTTGAATACCACCGGTACCACCATTGTAATGGTAACCCACTCGGAGCGTGATGCAGGTTACGCACACCGCACCATTCGCCTGCTTGACGGGCGCGTTTTATTTGAAGCTGCCAAAGAAAACCAATTGCAGTAAATCATGTTTAAGAATTATTTCATTATAGCGTTGCGCAATTTACAGCGCAACAAATTATTTTCGCTGCTGAACATAGCAGGGCTTGCATTGGGCATTGTTTCATGCTTACTGCTGTACATTTACGTGCAGGACGAGTTGAGTTTTGACGCCCACCACAAAAAAGCCGACCAGCTTTACCGCATCCAGTGTTTTTATAAGTTTGAAGACGTAGAGGATAAATTCGGAATCTCTCCGTTCCCGGTAATGCCTACCTTGAAAAAAGAATATCCTGAAATTACCGATGGTACGCGCCTGTTTATCCTTGGAAACCAAAATGTGCGCAAGGACGATAAAGTCATTAACCTGGCCAACGCTTATTTTGCTGATGTAAATTATTTCAACCTTTTTGATTATAAGTTTGTAAAAGGCAATGCTTCCAGCGCATTGAAAGAACCCGGGAACGTGGTTTTAACCAAAGAGTACGCAACCAAAATATTCGGTGATAAAGACCCCATGGGGCAACTGTTGCAGTGGAACCAAAAAACATTGAAGGTAACTGCTGTTATTGATGAAAAAGGGTACAACACCCATACCGAGGCGGGCATGTTCATTCCCATTACAAATATGAATCCCCAATTTAAAAAGAACATTGAAAGCAATTGGGGAAATAACAATTCATTCAGCTATATTGTAATTCCCAATGCTGAAACTGCCGAAAACTTTCAACCGAAAATGGATGACTATGTAAAAAAATACATTTTACCCGAATGGAAAAAATTTGGTTTTAATGGAAAAATCACGTTTCATATTGAGTCGCTGCGCGACATCCATTTCAACAATTACCTTATTTACGATTCGCCAAAAAAAGGCAATTACGGGTATGTAAAACTGTTCAGCATTGTGGCCATCCTGATCCTTTGCATTGCCTGCATCAATTACATTAACATGTCAACGGCAGCGGCCACCAAACGCTCAAAAGAAGTGGCCATGCGCAAGGTTTCAGGCGCAACGCGCAGGCAGCTGGTCATGCAGTTTATGGGCGAGTCAACGCTGATTTCGTTCATTGCTTTACTACTTTCATTCGGATTGCTGGAAATATTTTTACCCATGTTCAATGAAATTACCGGGAAGGAAATCACCATTGGTTCGGTTTTGAATGCCAACATGATACTTTTGGTTTTGTGCCTTTTGCTGGTCATTGGCATTTTTGCCGGAAGTTTCCCAGCCTTTTACCTTTCGCGTTTCTCGCCTCACCTGATTTTAAAAAATACGTTCCTTAAAAACGGGAACAAGCACACCGTACGCAGGGTATTAATGACGGTACAGTTTGCCATTTCGCTTTTTATGATTATTTCCACCCTGATGGTATATACGCAGCTCAATTATATGCGCAAAAAGGAAATGGGCTTTGAACGCGAAAACATAATGGCCATTACCATACCCCAAAGTTTTGGCGATACGTTACTGGTTAAAAAATTCCGCACGCTTAAAAACGAATTGAAAAAACAAAGTTTCGTAGCCGATGCGTCATTTACAGCTTACCTGCCCGGCCAGAATTTCTCACGTTTTGTATTAAAAGTAAAAACCAAAAACGGCATGGAAGACAAACCCATTGCCACTATGGTAAGCGACCATGATTTCCCAAAGCTTATGAACATGCAACTGGCCGAAGGCCGTTACTTTGATCCCAAAAACACTTCTGACCTGAACAATGCCGTTATTGTGAACGAGGCAACCGTGCGCATGCTGGGATGGAAAAACCCGTTGAAAGAATCGTTGTTCATTCCCGGTGACTCGGGCAACATTGAATTAAAAGTAATTGGTGTTTTAAAGGATTTCCATTTTGCATCGCTGCACTCACCCATTGAACCGTTAACGGTTTTTATGAACGACCCGCAATTTACTTCGGGTTATATGATGGTAAAAATGAAACCCGGCAACATGCAGGCCCATATTGCTGCTGTGCAAAAAACCTGGAGCAACATGGTTCCCAATAAAGAATTCGAATATGAATTCCTTGACGACTCTATTTATAAACTGTACATAGCCGAAGAAAAAATGTTCAAGGTGTTCGTGTATTTCGCAACGCTTGCCTTGCTGCTGTCAGCCATGGGAATTTACGGCCTGTCATTTTTTACCACCCAGCAACGCACCAAAGAGATAGGCATACGCAAAGTAATGGGCGCTTCGGTGGGACGCATATTGGTATTGCTCAACAAGGAATTTGTAGTTATGATTGGCATTGCTCTGCTGGTAGCTTTCCCTGTGGCCTGGTACATTATCGGGAACTGGCTTGAAGGGTTCGCATACCACACCAGCCTGTCGCCATTTGTTTTTGTTATTGCGGTTATAAGCATTTTGACCCTAACAATCATTACTGTTTCATTGCAAGCCATGCGTACGGCCTGGCGTAACCCTGTTTTATCATTGCGTTACGAATGATACGTAATTACATACTTACCGCCCTGCGCAATTTATGGCGCCATAAGTTTTATACTGCCATAAACCTGCTTGGACTTGCCATCGGGCTGGCATGCTTTGTACTCATTTACATGTACGTAAACCACGAACTGAGTTATGATAAATTCCATAAAAATGCCGACCGCATTTTCAGGGTGGCCGGTAAACTGGAGCTTGAAGGCCAGGGCGAACATTCATCCAGCTGTCCGTTCCCGGTTGGGCCCACATTATACCACGATTACCCGCATTTAATCGAACGCCAGGTGCGCCTGTTCAATTTCCAGGACCCCCAGCATTCATTAAAATACAAAAACAAAATATTCAACGAATCGGGCTTGTTCCTGGCCGACTCCTCGTTCTTTCACCTGTTTGATTTTGAGTTGGTGAAAGGGAACAAGTCCGAAGTGTTGAAAAACCCGAATACAATTGTGTTGAATGAAACGCTTGCCCGAAAGTATTTTGGCACGGCCGATCCCATTGGCAAAACACTCAAGTTTGACGGTATAACCGATTTGATTGTTACCGGTATCATCAAAGACATTCCGCTGAACACGCATTTTGATTTTGACGCGCTGATTTCATTCAGTACGACAGAAAAATTAATGCCCAATATCTTAAAGAACTGGGTATGGAACCCGTGCTGGACATATGTTTTGCTCAAAGACAAAAACGATGCTGATGAACTGGTGGCGGAATTTCCCAAATTCGTTAAAAAGTATTACCCCGACTTTCTAAAGAACCAGGTGTCGCATGAATTGCAGGAACTAACTTCCATCCATTTAAATTCACACCTTGATTATGAAATGAACCGCAATGGCGATGTGTCAATGGTGTATATTTTCTCTGTTATTGGCATATTTATCCTGATCATCGCATGCGTTAATTACACCAACCTTGCCACCACCCGGGCAGCATCGCGTGCGCGTGAAATTGCGGTGCGCAAGGTCACAGGCGCCTCGCGCCAGCAGTTGATCGTCCAGTTCATCAGTGAATCGGTTATCATGAGCCTGCTTGCTGTATTGTTGTCACTCGCACTCATTGAACTCATGTTGCCTTTTTTCAATACCATTTCCGGCAAAGCGTTCGGGTTTTACGATATTTCCAATGCCAGCGCACTTTCAGCCATATTTGCCACGGGAATTTTTACCGGTTTGTTATCGGGAATATACCCTGCGTTTTTTCTCTCTTCCTTTTCACCCGTTGCCATTTTAAAAGGAAATTCAAAATCAACCACGCGTGGTTCGGGTTTACGCAAAAGCCTCGTGGTAAGTCAATTTATTATTTCGGTTTCACTCATTATATCTACCGGCATTATTTACGACCAGTTCCGTTTCCTGCAGCAAAAAGACCTGGGTTTTGACAAGGAAAAAGTGATATTGCTGCCGGTGCGCCCGCCCATGTTGCAGACCCTGGTAAAATTTATTCCGCAGTTAAAATCAGTAAACGGGGTTGACGGGGTGGCCATTGGTAACGATGTACTGGGCCGTTCGCACAACACCCATGAATTCAATTACCAGGGGCTTGAAACGGGTAAATGGAAATATTATCCGTGCCTGTTGGTTGACGAACCGTTTATTGATGTAATGAAAATAAAAATAATTGCAGGACGGAATTTTTCAAAAGATATTGCACGTGAGGATTCGCTTTCGGTAATTGTGAATGAGCAAATGGTGAAGGAACTTGGATGGGGAACACCGCAGAACGCCTTGGGCAAACGGTTGAACACACCGCATGG
>DASPJQ010000663.1:0-6910 GCA_035628535.1 Flavobacteriales bacterium
CCAAAACATACGCACCCCCGTAAAACCCGCAGTGTTCAGGGCCTAACTCAAAATAAAACCCAGGCACTTCACCGCGTTTTTTGCCTCCCGTTGCAATAATGGCTGAGCGGTAGGTTTTATACAAGGTTTTATCTTTTGAAAAACGAATATCACGGTTAATGCGGTGAATGCTTTCCTTAGGGCCGGTTTTAATTTCCTTGTCAATTTTTTGGACATTGGCAATAAAATCGGCCACAAATTTTTCAAAAGGCTCCTTAACCGATTTGAAGTACCGTTCGCGGTTGGTGTCAAACCAATCCTTGTTGTTGTTTGCTGCAAGTTCCTTCAGGAATTTGTTGAAGTCAGGTGTGAAATAATTCATAGTTTTAGTTATTAATATGTTGGTGTATCAGTATACCGGTATATTTGCGTAATATACATTCGTATTTCTTCACATGTTTTATTTCAGATTCGCATACCCCTTTAGGTTATTCGCACGCACCCCCTGGTACGCCAATATACTGATATACCAATAGCTCGTCTCCTATTTCCGGGATGGTTTTATTGTTATTGACGAGTCTTTGGCCATGCCAATGGTCAACCTGTTAAATTCATTTGTGTTTACAGTAGCGTATGCTGAACCTCCGTACTTGGTGCCGCCATTGGGTAATGTACGGTATGTATATACATTCACATTGTACGAACCGGCCGGCAAATCAACTGTAGTTTCATTCAGTTTCCCATCGTTTTTTGAATTGTATTGCACAGGCGATGGTTCAAACTGAACGTAATAATCGTATTTTGTTTTGATAAGCGTTTGTTCAAACACCAGTTCAACAGTTGACTTTGGCAGCTCACCCATTTTTTTGGCCACAATAGCCGACACTTCATTCTGAATCGTATTCAATTTTTCACCGTCACGTCCAGTGTATGATGAGGTAGCGTCATCGCCTTTTGCAAGGCACTCGCCACCGCTGCATAACGTAATGGACCGCGTGCCCTTATCATAAATCACTTCGTGTTTGGTGGGTCGTAAAAGCGGGAACGCGTTATCATAAAATATTTTGGCAATGGCATCAAGTTCCGCTTTAGTGAACTTTAATCTGTATTTATTCGTGGCCTGGTTCCGGTGCATGGTATACGAAGCACTGTCGGTATAAATCTCGTACCGGGTATATTCATTCAGCATGCCGCCTCCGCTATAGTAAGAAACCGACATGCCGTTGGTCCATTGTCCTGTAAGTTTCAGTTTGCCATTGTCTGTTGTACCACCGTCTTCACCCTCACTGGAGCACCGTGTAGCGCTAAGTAAAAACACGGCCATCACAATAGCTATACTAATGCGAACGCTCATAATTTTGTTTTTGACATTTTTACAATTTCATTGAATTCGGGTTTACTCACCGGCATTACCGAAAGGCGCCCATTGCGCAACATAACCAGTTCTTTTATTTTAACATTGGCCTTAATGGCAGCCAGGGTCACAGGTTCGGTAAATTTTTTATACGGTTTGAGTTTAACTGATACCCATGCAGGATCATCAGTCGTAGGGTCCTGAAAAAATTCCTTGCTCACCTCGGCAACGCCTACTACATCTTTTGTGCTTTGCGAATGGTAAAACAAAACCAGGTCGCCTTTTTTCATGGCCTTTAAATTGTTTCGCGCCTGGTGATTGCGCACACCGTCCCAGGTGCCTTCTTTTTCTTTCACCAAATGGTCCCAACCGTACACGTCAGGTTCCGATTTTACAAGCCAATAGTTCATAGGTTAGCGTTTGAGGTTTTCTGCCACAGGTGGACCAGCCGTGCCTGCCGCAGGCATGGCTTTGGCTGGGAAGTTTGAGGCTCTGACAATGCAAAGCTTGTCAGGATGCCGGCACCCTGTATTAAGTTGCGGTCGTCAGCGTTTGAAGTTGGTGTAAGCATAGTGTTTCTGCAGTTGGTTGGTTTGTTGTCAGTGTAAAATTTTAAACATCAGTTCCTTTAATATTTCCCCGCCCGAAACACCAGTTGTATCCAGCCCTTTTGCGCGCAAATCGGCCTGTTCCATGTGCTGGAATATTTTCACCAGCTTCGGCATGGGATAATTATTCGCGTAACGTATAAAGTCTTTTGCAATAAACGGGTGCATGCCCAGTGCTTCGCCAGCAGCCTTGTCATTTTTTGAGGATAACCCGTGAATTTTAATGATGCGCGTAAAAAACGTATACAAGGCCGGTAAAACAGCCAGCACATTGTGCGTTTTTTCATTCTTACCAAAATAATCTACAATCTGGTTAGCCTTTAAAATATTTTTTTCACCCAGGGCATTCTGCAATTCAAACACGTTATAATCTTTGCTTATGCCAATGTTCTTCTGGATAACTTCGGGCGTAATTTCAGCACCTTCGGGTAAAAGTATTTTAAGTTTCTCAATTTCGTTGTTGATTTTTGAAAGGTCGTTTCCCAAAAATTCAGCCAGCAGCGCAGCCGCCTTCGTGGCAATTTTTAATTTATGCGTTTTTACAAAACCTTCAATCCATTCGCCCAGCTTGTAATCCTTCACTTTGTCAGACACAAAATAAACTGAATTCTTTTTAATGGCTTTGCCAAATTCCTTTCGCTCATCGGGTTTTTTATACTTATGGCACAAAAAAAGCACAGTGCTTGTTTGCGGGTTTTGCACATAGGGCAACAGTTCCTCAATTTTTTTGAGCTGCTGCGCTTCTTTTACAATTACCAACTGGAATTCGCCCATCATGGGAAAAGCCTTGCACGTGCTTATAATGGTTTGCACATCGGTATCAAGCCCGTAAAACACATGAAAATTAAAATCCTTTTCACTTTCGTCAAGCATATGGGCTTCGGCAAAATCACTTATTTTATCAATATAAAAAGGTTCCTCACCGCACAGGAAATACACCGGGCGGTAAATTTTCTTTTTCAGGTTATCAATTATATTTTCGTAGGTCTCTGCCAAGGGTAGTCATGAGTATTGAGATGCGAGAGGGGTGCAGGCGTGGCGTTTTTTTAAATGTTTACTATTCGTATAGGGTGTATGTGAGTTTTAAAATTAGCATAATTATATTTTTTTGGCTGCCTTTTCCGGCTATCGCCCATAGTCCTCACGAGGATACGCTGCTGAGTTTGAATTTCAGTGGCTGCGGGCTATTTGGCTCTATCCGGGGCAGATTTTGGTTGCCTGCTTATTTACGTTCCGGGCTTGTTCAAAACGTGCCAGTCAAAGTCCCGTTTCTCATACCTCACGTCTACTAATCAAACCTCAAATGCTTGATCGACTTTCCATTATTCTTGATCTCCATCAGCGCATCAATTCCAATGGCAATGTGTTCATGCACAAAACCGCTTGTAACTTTTTTATCGCTTTCCTCGGTCTTCACCCCTTCAGGCACCATGGGCTGGTCACTCACCAGCAACAGAGCCCCTGCCGGAATTTTGTTTTTAAACCCAGCCGTAAATATAGTGGCCGTTTCCATGTCAATGGCCATTACACGCAGCTTTCGTAGGTACTCTTTAAAATCTTCATCGTGTTCCCATACCCTGCGGTTGGTGGTATAAACAGTTCCCGTCCAATAATCTTTTTTATGCTCGCGTACGGTGGTTGACACCGCGCGCTGCAAACTAAACGCTGGTAAGGCCGGTACCTCCGGGGGAAAATAATCGTTGCTTGTACCTTCGCCACGTATAGCAGCAATGGGCAAAATCCAGTCGCCAAGGTTGTTTTTCTTTTTCAATCCACCGCATTTTCCTAAAAAAAGTACGGCTGCGGGTTGCACGGCCGAGAGCAGGTCCATAATGGTTGCAGCGTTGGCGCTGCCCATGCCAAAATTTATAATGGTAATATCATTGGCCGTACAGTTGGGCATGCTCCGGTCAAGGCCGTTAACGGGCGCATTGAATTTTTCGGCAAACAACTGCACATAATTTCCAAAATTTGTAAGCAGTATGTATTTACTGAATTTTTCAAGAGGTGTACCGGTATAACGCGGCAGCCAATTGTTAACGATTTCTTCTTTTGTTTTCAAGCGTTCGGTTTTATAACCTTTTGGCTAAAATAACACAAAAACCCGATGCAAACAGCTCATAATTTAAACACTGTAAAAAAGCCGTTTTCAGTATATTTGTAAACTGGCATGAATGTTCCGTTAAATTTACCGCCTTACCCGTACCGCCTCTTGCAACAAGGGGGTAAGCAGCATATTTATGACGATTTCCGAAAAAAATGGGTGGTATTTACACCCGAGGAATGGGTGCGCCAGCACATCCTGCATTTCCTGGTAAACAAAAAAAAATACCTGCCAGGCCTTATTTCCATTGAGCGTAAAGTAAAACACATGACCAACCAGCTTAACCGGTATGATGTGTTGTGTTATAACCAGGCCGGCCTCCCATATCTCCTGGTTGAATGCAAAAACCCGCAAATTGCAATCAGCCATGATACACTCATGCAGGCCGCCCATTACAACATGAGCGTTAAGGCCCGGCACCTGGTAGTAAGTAACGGGCTAATTCACTATTCAGCCAGGGCCGATTTTGCAAACGGTAAATTGGATTTTTTGGATGATTTCCCTGAGTTTTAAGGAAAGGTTAAACCGCGAAGCACGCAAAGAAAAGAATAGCTTAGTGTTTTAAAACCCTAAAAATTAACAGCTATTTTGTGCCTTTCTTAGCGGTCCTTTTATTAAACTTTGCGGCCACTAATACGCAAATAGCTTTAAATATCTGACAAAGCACAGGCCAACCTTCCCAAAAATTCACTAAATTTACTTCCTATGATGAAACACTTCGTTTTTACCACTCTTTTGCTCGCTTTTATTCTTCCGGCAACTGCGCAAAACCTTGTTTTCAAAAATCAAATCCAGGGCAAAAACCCGGGCTCCTCCAACCTGGTAACGTATTTTGTGCGCGCTGATAAAGCGCAACTCATCAACTACCTCAAAACCGTTGGCGGTACATACAAATACAGCATCAAAAACCACCACCACATCACCATTCCGTTCGATAAAGTGAACGGTTTGTTAAAGCAACCTTTCATACAATCCATCAACCACCATATTCAGCATCCTACCCCGCTCAATGACAGCATGCGCGTAAAAGCACGGGTAAACCAGGTGCACAACGGCAATTATCCCTTGCCGCAGGGGTATACCGGTAACGGGGTGCTCATTGGTTTTATTGATGATGGTGTTGATTTCAATCACCCCGATTTCCAGGATTCAAGCGGCAACACCCGCGTACTGGCTATATGGGACCAAACCCAACCGTTTGATGCCGCCCGCACACCGCCCGCTTACGGTTACGGGCAAATTTGGGACAGTACCGATATTAATGCCGGCACTTGCACCAGCGTTGACAATTCGGGTCATGGCACAACCGTTGCAGGTACTGCATGCGGTAACGGTTTTTCAACCGGAACACATGCCGGTGCAGCGCCTGACAGTTGGGTGGTTATGGTCAAATCAAATTACAGTATGCCCGATTGGCTGGGTACCGTTGCCGATGCGGTTGATTACATGTACAAACTGGCCGACTCGCTTGGCATGCCTTGCGTTATCAATGCAAGCGTGGGTGATTATTACGGTTCGCATGACGGGCGCGATCCTGCAGCGCAGTATATTGACAGCATGATACAGGCCAAACGCGGCAGGTTAATGGTTGCAGCATTGGGCAATTCAGGTCAGCTGGCGCCTTACCACCTTGAAACATACGTTGACGCTGATACAAGTTTCACCTGGTTTGAATACAATGCCCCTGGTGGTGGCGATGCTTTCCCTTACGGTTCGGTGTATTTTGAAGTGTTTGCCGATACGGCCGATTTCCAGAACGTATCATTCAGCGTAGGTGCTGACCAGGTTAGTCCTACCTTCAAACACCGCGGGCAGGCACCGTTCAGGAACGCATTTGATTTTTTGGGATCAACCGTTATCGACACAGTATTCAGCCCGGCCGGTGACATTTTAGGTATTGTTGATTATTATGCCGAAGTGATTTATGACAATGTGCTCATGCTGCAGGTGCACATGAACGAACCCGACAGCAACGCCTATTACTGGCGCTTTTCCACAACCGGTTCGGGGCATTTTGACGTGTGGAGCGGTGAGTGGCTGGGCATTTCAGACATGGTGAATTCAGGCGTGCCCGGTGCGGCCGTTTTTCCTGATATAATTAATTATGTTTCGCCCGATTCGGCAAAAACCATGGTGAGTTCATTCCAGTGTTTGAACAGCGTGGTAACGGTTGCCAACTACAACAACATTCAGAATTACATCGGGTACGATTTGAACCCGGTTGCATTGGGTGAAACCGAAGGCATGATTGCTTCCACCAGCAGCCGTGGCCCAACACGCACCTATTTGCAAAAACCCGATGTAGCCGCCACAGGCAATGTCACGTTCAGCCCCGGCCCGCTCCCCATATTATCAACGCTTATTTCGGTAGCGCCTTTTAAACTGTTGCCTGATGGCATGCACATGCGCAATGGCGGAACGTCCATGGCATCACCCGTGGTTGCAGGCATTGGCGGTTTATTGCTTGAACGCTGTCCGCAAATGCATTGGGACGAATTTGGAAATTACATCCGCAACGGGGCGTATACCGATGCGTTTACAGGAAGTGCATGGAATATGAGTTACGGTTATGGAAAAGTGAGCGCCTTTGACGCCATTACGCAAACAGTGCACAGCGCAACCATAAGTGGTGACTCCGTTATATGCGAGGGTGATCCGGCTTTGCTCACGGCACCAGCCGGTATGCAAAACTATGCGTGGTCAACCGGTTCGGTTGCTGCCACCAGTACGTTTGATACCACAGGTACAATTTGGTTTACGGGTGTTGATGTGGCGGGTTGCATGGTTGATACCACTTACATAAACGTAACGGTAAATCCGCTGCCTGCTGTCAGTATAAATTATGATTCAACCTTTTTGAATGCG
>DASPJQ010000664.1:0-10690 GCA_035628535.1 Flavobacteriales bacterium
ACCGATGATTTACCATTTTAATAGTTAAATTGGAAAAGAACCATTATAAAAATACCGCCAGCCTCAGTGAACTTCAGGGCGAAAAAGTCTGTTTTAACGCTATACAGTCAAATTTTCTCACCAGACTCGGTGCTAAGAAACAAAAAAGGCATTTTTAAAATGGACACACCTCCGCTCCCCTTATTGTTTGCCGTCCGCGAATTTGATTCGGTCATGATACCTCAAATAGCTGCAATTATCATATTGCTGGTATTGTCGGGATTGATAGCCGCTGCCGAAATCGCTTTTTTTTCACTTACGCCCGGTGAATTGCGTACCCTGGAGGAATCGGACAATAATAATGCAAGGCGTATTCTGGCCATTGTAGGCAATACCAAAAAAGTAATTGCCACTGTGCTGGTTGGCGCCAACCTCATTAACATTGCTATCATTATTTTGTTTGCCGAATTGATTGATACAATTTTTTCATTTGGCCCGGGCCAGGAATACATTAAATTTTTAATTGATGCGGTGGCCGTAACTTTTTTGCTTTTGCTGGTTTCTGAAGTAGTGCCAAAAGTATATGCCAATCAAAACGCTTTCCGCGTTGCCAATATAATGGCAGCCCCTTTCCAGTTTTTGGAAGGACTTTTAAGTCCGCTCACCTGGATTTTATTGTCCAGTTCATCCATCATTGATAAACGTTTCAGACGCAGGAGGCACGATGTTACGGTTGATGACCTGGGTCATGCGCTTGAATTGACCATAAAAAAAGACGAAACTTCGGAAGAAGAAAAACGCATATTGGAAGGCATTGTACGCTTTGGAAATACCGAAGCCTCCCAAATCATGAAATCACGGATGGATGTAGTGGCGGTTGATTCCAACATTACGTTTGACCAGTTGTTGCCCGTTATTTTAATGAGCGGGTATTCACGCATACCGGTGTATACCGATTCGCTCGATAAAATTGTGGGCATATTGGTGGCAAAAGACCTGTTGCCTTACCTGGACCAACCGGCCTCGTTTGACTGGAAAAAACTCATACGTGAGGCGTATTATGTACCCGGCCATAAAAAAATTGACGATCTGCTTATGGATTTCAGGCATGAACGCACGCACATGGCCGTTTGTGTTGATGAATATGGCGGTACACTGGGCATTGTTACCTTGGAAGATGTACTGGAAGAAATTGTGGGTGATATTACCGATGAATTTGATGATGAAGACATAACCTACTCCAAAATTGATGACAGGAATTATGTGTTTGAGGGAAAAACCCATTTGACGGATATTTATAAAGTACTGAAAATTGATGGCGATGAATTTGAGAAAAACAGGGGTGAGGCCGATACCCTGGCAGGTTTCCTGTTGGAAATATCGGGCCGTTTCCTCACCAAAAACGAAAAAGTAAAATTTGAAAACTATTTATTTACCGTGGAAGCAGCCGATAAAAAAAGGATACGGCAGGTAAAAATTACGATAAACGATACATCCAATAATCCTGAATCAATCGTAAACCTGAAAACCACCTTTATTATTTTGCCTTTGTTTATGGCCATGATGGTGTCATGCGGTGATACTACCACAACTCCACGACCGCGCGGGTATATGCGCATTGAATTGCCCCCGCACGAATACGACAGTATACCGGCCAATCAGCCTTTCACATGCCTGAAAAATAAAACGGCCGTGTACCAGCAAAAGGCTTTGGGACGCTCGGAACAATATTATGCCGAGTTGTCGTATCCAAAACTTAAGGCCACGCATTATTTAACGTACATTGAAATAAACAATGATTCAATGCTTGCAGAACTCATTGACGATTGTCACCAGCTGGCATACAATCATAGCGGCAAAGCCGATGACATTGTTCCTGTAAAAATTGAATACCCGGAGCATAAAGTATATGGATTGATTTACGAATTTAAGGGCAATGCCGCAACCCCGCTTCAGTTTTATGTGACCGACAGCACCAATAATTTTCTACGAGGGTCATTGTACTTTTATGCACGGCCTAATTTTGATTCAATAAAACCTGTATTGGATTATGTGCGTACTGATTTGGATGAAGGACTGAAGAGCTTGCAATGGAAAAGAAAAAAATAGGTTGTTTTCCGTTCTCGGTTCAGGATAAGGAAGACGTAGATTTAAGGAACAATTTAGCAGTTATTCCCTTTATTTGTTCTTTTTTCAATATAAGCTTTATATCCGTTTAGAACCTGGAGACAACGATTTATTTATTTTTTTTAGTTAATATGTCTTCACTTATATAGTTTTTATCAAAGGCAACTATGAAATGATTATTCATTCAAACAAGGCGCCCTTGCTGTTTCTGCAGTAGCGAACATTGTCTTTTAAGCAGAATTACCGAATATCAAAATTACATAGAACGCTTGAAGAATGGTTCAAAATTTGTATCTTTCAGCAGCAAAATCTTTATTTATGACGAAAATCATTTACACCCTGGCCTTTGGCTGGCAACGTTTATTGTACACGCTCAAATAGCTTACAGCGATAAAACGGCAGGATTTGAAGTGAACATTCCTGAAGGATGGACGCACGAGAAATTAACTGAAGGACAATTGGCCCTGCGGTGCACCAATGCTGGGGGAATGGCATCTTATGATGTAAACCTAAAGCGTCTGAGCGATGGACAAACGGCCAAGTCATATCTTGAATACCTGGAAAGTTTTATGCCTGAGGCCGGTTTCAGCGCCAATTTTATGCCTGAACAAAGTCGGGCCATTACCGGTGATGCAGCGGCCGCTTACAATGCCGATGGGGTTTATGGCGGAGCTTACCGGAAAGAAAAAAAAACGGGGTGAAAATAGGCCAAATTGTTTTTGTTTACAAAAAAGGCGAGTATAGGTATATGACCGTTCAAACCTGCGAACTTGAAAAAATGCAGGAACTGGTGCCAACTTACGATGTGTTTTATAGTTCGTTTAAAGTGATCGGGTAATTTTAAAAAACTGAAAAAATTTTCGTTAATAAATTAATGACTCGCCTTAAATGTTCTTTTTGTGTGGACAATCAATAAACACAGGTCTAAAACGGCTGAAGTCTGTTTCAGTGAACGTTTACCGGAAAGCAAATATGCACCGGCAGGTGTTAGTAAAAAATACTGCGGGAGAGAAGGAGCCCCTTGTTGACCGAAGACATGCTTGAATAGGCAGATAAAGTTTTTGCATTGGGAAAATTGCATTATGACCGTATTAAGAAACATACCGGTGAACGATTCCTTTCGAAAATACACATTTTGTATTGAAGACAACTCTAAATATATGCAGCCCGAGTTAATCGCATAGCTCGAAGAGAAACTTAAAACTGAGCTGGAATTGAAGGATATTTAATAAAATTCGGCAATTTTTGCAAGTTCAGCGGGCCTGAGTACAATGATTTTTCGCCCTTCGGTTTTTATCAGTTTTTCGTCTTTGAAATGGCGGAGCATACGGGCCAGGGTTTCAACAGTGGTGCGGGCATAACGGGCCATGTTGTCGCGTGACAGGTTAATAGTGACCTGCGTTTCATTGTTCCTGCGGTATTTCTCATTTAAGATTAAAAGAACAAGAGCCACCCTTTCTTTCACCGGCTGTTGCGCCAACACATTAAATGTATTTACCCATACGGCAAACTCGTGCGCAAGGTTGGTCAATAACGATCTTGATAAAGGGAGCGAACGTTCCAATATTTCAAGAAAATATTTTTTTGGTATGAAAGAAATTACGCAATCATCAAGTGCGGTGGCCGAAACCGCATGCACTTCATGGCTCAACAAAGGCCGGTATCCAAGAATTTCACCTTTGCGGTATATGTAGATTATTTGTTCTTCACCGCTTTTATTCAGTTGAAACATTTTTATTTTTCCTTTGCGCAAAATATAAATACCTCTTGAATAATTACCTTCCCTGAAAAGCACCCTGTCCTTTTTGATTTCCATACGCACCATTTGATCTTTCAGTAATTTTAGATCCTTGACCGGTAACCTCTCAAAAATAGATTCGGTGCCGAAATGATATTTTTCCACGGTAAAAGCCATACGCATGTGTTATGCGAATATGCCTAATAATCGCGATTTATCCTGCATAAAACTTGATTTAAATCAAGTTTTTTTAAAAAATATGCAGTAAATTTAAAACTGTAGCCAATAAACCCGCTGTTTATGAGCGAAAAACGTTGATGGTACGGTTTGGTTGCTTACTACATGGTGTTTTGTTCAGCAAGTAGGCATTGGGTTTGGGCTACGCCAATTAGGATTTTTTAAGAACTGTAATCGTGAAGAGGGATTTCAAGATGAGAACAAACGAAGAGATGAACAACAGGTTTATTGCTTACCGGTCATATTCACTTAACAACTTTGCTTGTATTCCGCAAATAAATGCACTTACTGCCGAACAACAATTCGATATAAAAGTTATTGGAACAGTATTTCCCTTTAAAGTGAACAACTACGTGGTTAATGAACTTATCAATTGGGGAAATGTTCCTGATGACCCCATTTTCAGACTTACATTTCCGCAAAAAGGGATGCTGGCTGAGCAGGATTATGCAGAAATTGCCGGTGCGTTAAATAGAAATGCATCGAAAGAGGAAATAAAAGAAATAGCCAACCGTATCAGGCTCCGGTTAAATCCGCATCCTGCGGGGCAAATGGAACTGAATGTTCCTGAAGTAAACGGGGTAAGGTTGCGCGGTATACAGCATAAGTATCCGCAAACGGTTTTGTTTTTTCCAGGCCAGGGTCAAACCTGCCATGCCTATTGCACATTTTGTTTCAGGTGGCCCCAATTTGTTGGTATGGATGACATGAAATTTGCTACGCGCGATGTTGAAATGCTGACAAATTATATACAAAATAATAAGGAAGTAACCGATGTGCTTTTTACCGGGGGTGATCCGCTCATCATGAGCACTGCCAACCTTCATGCGTATATGGATCACTTGTTGTTAACTAAACCTGAAAACCTCCAAACGATCAGGCTTGGTACGAAAGCGCTCGGTTACTGGCCTTATCGTTTTATTCTGGATAAGGATGCCGATGATTTGCTGCGACTGTTTGAACGCATTGTAAAATCAGGCATAAACCTTTCTATAATGGCTCATTTTACCCACCCGGCCGAATTGGAAACACGGGCTGTGAAAGAAGCCATTTCCAGGGTGAGGAATACCGGGACTCAAATACGAACGCAGTCACCTGTATTGAGGAATATAAATGATGATCCTGGTGTTTGGGCCGATATGTGGCGTAAACAGGTTAACCTGAATTGCATTCCATATTACATGTTTATACCCCGTGATACAGGTGCGCAAGGTTATTTTGCCGTACCATTGGTACAAGCCTGGAATATTTTCAGGAAAGCGTATCGCCAGGTTAGCGGAATTTGCCGTACCGTAAGAGGCCCCAGTATGTCCTGCACCTGGGGTAAAATACAATTACTGGGTGTATCGGAAATCCCCATGGGAACGTTTACCAAAAAAGTTATGACGTTAAGATTTTTGCAAGCGCGTAATCCTGATTGGGTAGCGCGTCCGTTTTTTGCCGAATACGATGAAAAGGCCATTTGGATTGATGACTTAAGGCCCGCATTTACCGATGAGGGGTTCTTTTTTGAAGAAACCAAGGCAAAATTGTCATTTGAAAATCAACTAAGGAAATAAACCCAAAGCAGCCAAAAGATTATAAATAGGCTATAAATCCTGACTAAACGGGCTAACTGTTATATATGAATTTTCGTATATTGCGGTAATAAAAAGCCCCTGTTATGCGATTGCTTACACTTATCACGTTATTGCTTGCACATATGCCATACACCTATTCGCAGCAGTTTTCGCGCGTAAAAATTTATGCCAATCATGAGCAGGCTAATACGCTTGCTGCAAAAGGCGTATGCATGGACCACGGAACGCATAAGGAAAATTCATGGATTGAAACCGACCTGTCACAAGCTGAAATAAATATCCTGGACGAAAACGGAATTGCATATGAAATAACCATTGCAGACGTAGTTGAACATTATCAAAAACAACTTGCAAAAGCTGTTCGCGCGGTACCAACATGCAATGATTATGCTTATCAATATGCCGATCCAATGCATTTTAAATTAGGAAGCATGGGTGGATATCCAACGTATGCACAGGTGTTAAGCGACCTTGACAGCATGGTGCTTTTATACCCCGGTTTGGTAAACGCAAAAGCAGCAATAGGATCGTATATGACCGCGAACGGCAACAGTATTTACTGGATGAGAATGTCAGACAATCCTACTGTAGATGAAAATGAACCCGAGTTATTGATTACTGCTTTGCACCATGCGCGCGAACCCGGTTCCATAACGCAGTTGTTGTATTTTATGTGGTATTTGCTTGAAAATTATGGGACCGATCCGGAAATAACATACCTGCTTGATAATACTGAAATTTACCTCATACCGGTTATAAACCCTGATGGGTATGTGTACAACCAAACAACTAATCCGGCTGGAGGAGGCATGTGGCGTAAAAACCGCAGGAACAATGGTGACGGTACATTTGGCGTTGATTTGAACAGGAACTATGCATACCAATGGGGGGTTAGTGGTTCATCAGCTTCAACCAGCAGTGATATTTACAGGGGGCCTTCAGCCTTTTCGGAGCCGGAAACCAAAGCAGTACGTGATTTTGTATATGCACATAATTTTAAGCTTGCCCTGAATTACCATACGTTTGGAAATTTATTGTTGTATCCTTATGGCTACGCCAATGTAACAGCTACCGATGAAAATTATTTTGAAAAGGCAACAGAGCTGATGGTATGCGATAATGGTTTCGCCAATGTACAGGCGGTTGAATTGTATCCCGCATCGGGTGACAGTGACGATTGGTTTTATGGCGATACGCTTACCAAACCGCGTGTATTTGCTTTTACACCTGAAGCCGGATCTGACAATTATGGCTTTTGGCCGCCTTCAGCACAAATAAAAAACCTGGCTAAAGACAATTTACGGCAGAATATGACTGCATTGAATTTGATGCATTACTATTGCAATGCCAACGAAACCAACAATGCCATTTTCAGGAATCCGGGCTTGACGCATTATTTCAAATACAATTTGCAAAAACTGGGATTAAAGGATACAGGTACGTCAACTGTAACATTGATTCCAATAACGGCAATGGCAGGAGTTGGACCGGCCAAGACCTATACGAACCTGCCGGGCTATAGCAGTATCAGCGACTCTATAAGTTTTACCCTGAATGCAGGCACACCGGGTGGTGCACAACTCGTGTTTGTTTTGCAAACAACCAATGCAGGTGAAGTGGTGAACGATACCGTGGTAAAATATTATGGAAATCCATACGCATTTTATAGCAATGATTTTACCAGTCTGGGTGGATTGACCAATATAGGGTTTTCAACCAGCAGCACCCAGTTTGTTTCAGCAGGCAGTTCATTGACCGAATCACCATCAGGGAATTATGCTGCCGGTGCAAACAAGTCAATTACCACAACTGATATAACAATTCCATCAACAGCGTTGTTTGCGCAATTGAGTTTTTATGCCAGGTGGGACATTGAAGACAGGTATGACTATGCGCAAGTGCTTATTTCAAACAATGGCGGCACTACGTATTTGCCCTTGTGCGGGAAATACACAAGCCCTGGTTCAGACAACCAGGATGTGAATGACCCTTTGTACGATGCAACCATGACCGACTGGGTGTTTGAAGAAATGAATTTGAATGCATATATAGGACAAACTGTGCGTGTGCGGTTGCAGTTTAAAAGCGATGCAGGCGTTGAAAAGGACGGGTTTTATATGGATGATCTGAAAATTGAAATCATTGACCCGAACAGTGTAGCTGAAACCGCTGCAGAGGTTAACTGGCGGGTGTGGCCTAATCCGGCTGATGATGTTTTGCTGGTGCATGCAACAACACAGCATGACGTTTCATATACGGTTTACAGCAGTACAGGAAAAACGGTAAAGACCGGAAATCTGAAGGGCCGAGAAAATAAAATAAATATTGCAGACTTGCAAGCCGGTTATTATATTTTATCAATTCAGGGCGATAACGGACTGAAATCAAATTTCAAATTTACGATTATTCGTTGATTTTTCCCGATGATTCGTACAGAATGCAGGATTAATAGTCTTGAACAATTGCATGTTAACTAACGTATATAGAACTTACGTAGTTTTGTTTTTATTCACAAAATGCAAAAATTAACAAGCTGTTAAGTTTTTACTTTCTTGAAATATCCTATCTTTAAGCCGCAATCAGATCGACTTTTTGTTGGGAGCCGCGTTAAAATATCTGATTTCCAGAAAGTTATTTATTTTCTGTATGGCCTTTTTTTTTGGGTCCCTGACAATTAATGCCCAGGCGCAACCACCTGACAATGGCAAAACCCCCATAGATACAATACCTTTTGAAGATACTCATATTGTGATATTTACCGATCATTCATGGCAATATTTACGCGATGAAAATTTTGATGGGGTGTTGAATAAGTCACTTCATGAGCTGGTATCAAACGATACATCCCTTCGGTTTAAGCTGATGTGGAATACCGAAATGCCTTTTACCTATGACAATGATATCAACCGGTTAAAAGACACCATTTGGTTGTGTTCGGTTGATACGGTTCATAGCCGCTGGTGTTTACCAATAGAGGGCGCTGTGTTATCGTCATTCAAATACCGCGGCTCACGCTTTCATCACGGACTGGACATTGATTTGAATGTTGGCGATCCCGTAAAGGCGGCATTTGACGGAGTGGTGCGGTATGCCCAGTACAATAAGGGCGGGTTTGGTAATTGCGTAATTATACGGCATTACAACGGGCTTGAAACCTATTATGCGCATTTTTCAAAAATAAAAGTAAGGCCTTACGAGCGCGTTAGTGCAGGACAGGTTATTGGATTGGGTGGATGCACCGGACGGTGTTATGGACCGCACCTGCATTTTGAAGTACGTTTTTATGACAATGCCCTTGATCCTGCCGAAATTTTTGATTTCCAAAATAAAAAACTCAAAGACGAAAACCTGTTCATTTGCCCAAGCATGTTCAATTACAGAGCCGTTTCAAAAAAGAATATTTTACTGGAAAGGTATTGGAACAACCCTGAAATGCAAAACCAGATTGAAGACGAGTACGATGAGCAAATGCACAACCCTGACAACAATGAGAAACATGAAACCGTGGTTGCACACAACAACTATACGAGCGCTAACGCCAAATACCATAAAGTGCGCAGTGGCGATACGCTAAGCGCCATAGCCAAAAAATACGGCACCTCGGTTGACAGGCTTTGCAGCCTGAATGGCATAAGCCGCAATAAAGTTCTGCAGGTGGGGCAAAAAATCCGTATCAAGTAAGGTTTAACCCAAACAATTTATTTTTTTAGGAATTCATTGGACCTGCAAGGTTTTCAACCTGCATTTCGTTAATAACTACAGGTAAGGTCAATGCAGGCAGTTTTTATGCACCGTAATTTTGTTTGGTGTTATGAAAACATGCTTTGTGTGCATAGCTCTTCTCACTATTTTACTGGATTTACAGGCCCAGCCTAAAAAATTCCCCTCTGACAAAAACGAAAAACAAAAATTTAATGAAGCGCAAAAATTTTTTGAAGAGGGGGATTATGAACGGGCGTTTGAATGTTACGATTACCTTAACCAGGTAAACCCGGGCCATATTCAAATCCAATTGCCCCTGGCTTTGTGCGTGCAGAACCTGCAGCCAAATGCCAAGACCGTGTTGCGGTTTTTTGAACGCGTCAATATAAACGAACGCCAGGGCACCGAATTCCCCTTTTATTATGGCCTTTGCCTGCATAAAAATTACCTTTTTGAAGAAGCCATTGCTCAAATGAAGATGTTTTTAACGTATTCAGAACCCACTGCCGAACAAAAACAGCTTGCACAAAAAACCATTGAATATTGTGAGAAGGCGTTGTCACTTGCTTCAAACGATACCGAAAAAAATGGTCCTGGCGATGAGAACAACGAACAGCAATACGAATATGCCATCAACTACCTGCTTAAAAATAAAACCGAAGTTACAGAGCAGGAAACCATGCAGGCATCATCTACCGGAAAGAGTCAGGTACGCGAACCTTACATTGATTATGTTAGCCGTAAAACAGGCATTCTTGCAACCGAAAACCGTGAAATTTATTGCCAGGAGATTAAGGCCTGTAAAGTTGATTTGCGCCAGCTTTACGCTGATGGCTTAAAACTGGAAGAACCCCGGCAAATTTCAACTGCTTCGGACATAAAGATTATGCCCATTGCCGAATTTCTTGACTTCAACCATCCTGATTTGAGTTACAGGATACAGGTAGGGTCCTTTTATGATCCGGAAAACATTAAATCAGAAAAATTCAAAGAGCTGAAGTGCGTGAAAGAAACCACTGAAAAAGGCGGCATACGATATACGATTCAGGATTTTAAAACGCTAAGGGAAGCTTACGCTTTTCGTGACGAGATTATTGCAAAGGGCATGAAAGACGCTTTTGTGACCGCTATGTTCAAAGGCAAACGTGTTTTGCTGGTTGATGTACGCGCTGAAATTGCAAAGTCAATTCAAAATGAAATCAATTGAACACGCAATAATCTACATCAAATCCCCACCACACTTTACAAACCAACTATTTTTTAGCAATTTAACGTTGATAAATATACATTTTCTTAATTTTTACAGACCCTAACACTGCTTATTTTT
>DASPJQ010000665.1:0-1120 GCA_035628535.1 Flavobacteriales bacterium
GAGGAACCGTACGTTTCATACCGAATGTACTAATGATGTAGACATTCTACGCTAAACGAACACGACTGATTCATACCGTCTTTACCGGTTTCAGGGCCACTGTCAATGTACAGGACGACCGTGGCCCTGCTGGAACGTGAGACCGCTACTTCTGTATGTAGGTTTTGTACCGGTGATGTTTGAAATATCACATGATGTCATGTGATATAAATGTCAAGCAAAAGAAAAGTATCTTATTTGTGTCAAAAATAAGAAACTTTTCTTTTGCTTGACATTTTTATTTCCGACCAACAATGGCCATTTCCTGCCATAAAACAACCAATATGCAATATTTTTAGAAATGTAATAAAAATCTAAGGACTACATCTAATGTCTAAACACATTTTTGACTTAAAATAAAAATTACATTAGTCTGTAAAAAATAAAAAATGATTTGTAATTTTTTGAAAAATGGTCAGCAAGGTTTTGAGTAATGTGTCTGGAATTCAATGCATTCCAGACACATTACAATGGCCAGCTGTGTTGGCACTTGCTTTTTTGGTCCCCTTGGTTGTTTCTGTTGCCTTTTGTTCTTTTTGGCGCTGTTTTTTTGTGTTGCTGGGTGTCGTTTCTGTCGGCTTGTATTTTTTGCCCGACCGTCCATGATGACCATCGTCGTAGACGGTCGTGCAAAAAACACGAGCCAACTTGTGCTTGCGAGTGCCCTGGGACCATACCAGTTCGGATGGAGGGGTCTGGTACAGGTAAGACCTGTTCCACAAGGTTTTCACGGTTGATTGTTGTGTCGTCACAATTTCCTTCCTTTTTTCTTTTGTAGGGTCTTGGTCCAACTTGATTTTTTGGGAGTAATTACTTCCTTCTTCACCAAACCAAAGCAATCTTCCTCTGCCATGGTCCTTGCCAAATTTTTGAGCGTACGTTGAGTTTGAAACTCAATGTATGTCAGGACCAGCCGTCAGATGTAGCCCTGACGACCGTCATTTTCGGTCGTCTGGGCTGCATCCGGGGGTGGCCCTGAAAGCGGTTTAGACGGTAAATAAAATAAAAAACGGTTAGAACACAATATCCATGTGGATACTGCACTCTCATAGACTGCTTGTTAAAAGTACTGTAATGAACC
>DASPJQ010000666.1:0-8448 GCA_035628535.1 Flavobacteriales bacterium
CAAACATTCCTGATAAAATTTTCTTCATAGTCTCGCTGTTTTGAAATTAATTAACGCACCAGGGTTACGTTACCTTTCTGTATTTTTTCAGAACCGTCAAGGTAAACAACCTTTACCTGGTAAGCGTATACGGCCTGGTCGCATTTTTTGCCTTTAAAGGTTCCGTCCCAACCAGGAAGGTCTTTTTCGTTTGAACCCCATACTTTTTCGCCCCAACGGTCATACACCGACATTTCCATTGATTTCATGCCTTTACCCAATACGGTAAAATAATCGTTTATGCCATCACCGTTAGGTGAGAATGCCGTTGGAACAAAAAGCGTAAGAGGGATTTCAAAAACCGCTTTCACTACCTGGGTAGTATTAAATGTGGTTGAAATTTCTGAGGAGTCGGCAGTTGGGGTAGGAATATCAATAATTTCCCAACGTTTGAATTCATAATCCGGGTCAATTGACTCAGCTTTCAGTTCAGTTGTAATATTTCCGTAATACGTACCTGTTTTAGGTAATTGTGTTGGAGAGTAAGTAATGGTGTTTACTTTGATTGTACCAACATCTGGCGGATCGGTTTCAAACGTAATGGAATACGGACCAGACAGGCTGTAGCAATCCATAAGGCCTTCTGTAATAGAATCGCACCGGGCAATAATGTAATTGCGCAGGGTATTGACATTGTTTTGCCAGTCAGCAAAACTACCGCCACCCCATTTTGCAATCTGACGCGGCATTTCGGGCATAATGTTTCCAATAAGGCTGTCAAGCAAATGAACCATGTTGGCGCAGGAAAGGGCGTTATTGCTTAAGTCGATATAACGGTTTATATAGTCCTGATGAAAATCGGGGTTTTGCAATAAACTGTCAAGAATGGTGACATGACCCTGCCCACCCGGATCAGGTAATGCCTCGGGCGCACAAGGGTCGGCTCCTGCACCCTGGTCGGGTATTCCGGTGTAATTCACATAATGGCCAAAGGTCGCATCCATGTCCCACAGCGTGTAGCGCCATTTCTTTTTATCACCGGTTGAATCCAACCCTTTCCACCAGGCGGTGTTCCAGTTCAACCAGTCAGCACAAACGGTATGTGAATTTAAAATAAAATAATCAATTAAACTTTTTGTATTCAGGCAACTGTCAACCCAATCATAATTGGCAGGTATAGTTAACGAGTTGGCGCTTACAAACGCTTTCAGGGCGTCCCAATCAGCCTGGGCAAACCCCGGTGTTGGTGAATAGGCTTCCCAGGTTGGGCCCCAGGTTTGTAAAAATTCAATGTAGGGTTGGTTCTGGCCATAATAGTAATCGCAAAAATCATCGTCATCCACTTTTTCGCGTATTTCATATACGCCCCAATACTGGCCGTTGACATACAGGATCGTGGGCTCATAGGTACGTTCGTCAAGATTTAAGTCTGCATCATGTGACAAGGTGTGTACATAGGCATCGCGAATGTGGGCGCCACCTGCAAAGGAAAAATTATCATTGGCGGCCGGTTTCAAAATAACCCGTTTGAACTCCTTACGTTTTTTACGAGCGAAAATTTTATAAGTCAAACCGTGGTTGATGCCGTAACGGTCTTCACCAATAAAGTCAAAACCGCGTTGATCGTATGCCCATGAGTCGTTACCATGCTCGTTTGAGTTCCCTAAAGCCTCGGTTCTGAATATTTGGTCTTTATCAAAAAATTCCATATGGGTTTCGGCATCAATCTGGGTTCCTGTAAGCAAAGTCATAATCATGTCACCACAAACGGATGTTACAGGAATAGTATGGTTCTCGTTAATCAGGTAGGTATTGGTTTCCACAAAACTCGGTCTGCGGGTTGTATCAGTTGGATGGATGGCAATGGCGCGAATTACCTTTGTATTGGCTATGCTTATGGGACCTGTATACTGCGTTGAGGCGGCTGTAGGCGTTGAGCCGTTTGTGGTATAAAAAATTTGTGCACCAGGATCGCTTGAAAGCGCAATGGACATTGATGAAGAATAGGCGCCCGGAAGCTGACTGAATGCAGGCTTACTAGTATACCCGGCATACGGTGTTGACAAACTGTTGTTGTTACCAGCGGTTGGGTTGGTGAACAATGACCAGGTTGCAGCACCGTCAGTGGTACGCCCCCGTGAATGGTTAGGTTGCGTAGGATTGGTAGTTAACCAATCAATGATGGTGCCGGCCGTATTGGACAACACAATATTTTCAGGTGCTGTTTGAGTAAGTTTGAAATTTGTATGCAATACACCCGCCACAAATTGATTTTTGCCCGAGGCATAAACACGCAGCCAGCTATTGGGTGCAATGATAACACCTGACGGAACCTGGAATTTCATAGGTTTGCTGTAATTATCACTCAGGTAATACCCTGAAATATCTATTGGTCCTGTAGTGGTGTTATACAACTCAAACCAATCTTCGAATTCGCCAAAATTATCAATGTGTTGTGAGACGTTGGATCCTGAGTATTCATTGATCACAACTTGTGCATTTGCATAACCATAAGTTAATACAAAAAGGGTAAAAATTGTCTTTTTCATAATGTGTGAAAAATATAGGCTTTAAAGATACAAAATTAGCCGACAGATTGTCTGTGCCGCAGTTCGATAATTGAGACTGAAATGCGCCTATTCTTGGATTTTAATTTAAAAATTTAATGAAAACGGTTGTTTTTGTTAAAACTCCGGGTTATTTGCCCTTTAAATCAAATACATAGCCGGCTTTCAGAATAAACGGGTGAAGGGGGTAAGCATATATACCGGCCTTACCATCGCCAAGAAATTCATAACCGGCCATGATGTAATAATATGAAAAATCACTGTACATCTGCTTAAAACCTATGAAGGCATTGGCGCATGCAAACGAAATGAGTTCATCTTTGCGTGTAAAAATATTTCTTCCCTTTGTAAAATAATTTTCAAGTTCTCCGTGCAAAAAAAACATTTTTGAAATGTCCTGTCTTAAAAATCCACGAATGCCAACCAATGAAAAGCGATATTGGCTTATATTATTTCCACTCAAATATGTGAAGCTGGAATACTGGTATGTTGTACCAATACCGTATGAAAATGATTTATTGGCCGGCCTGTACCCGAGCATGGGTGAAATATTAAAATAAACCGAACCGTTTCCACCATAAAACATTAAGTCACCACCGCTATAGCAATGGTCCCAGAAACGGAGGTCGTCAACCGGTTTTGTTTTTTTCAAGGGCCTGGCAGTTGAGTCCCCGGCCGTACCGTAACGCACGGGCTGTGCGGCAAGGCAAAGGCTGGTTAATGACATAACTAAAACAAGGAAAAATTTCATTTGTACGAAGGTAAAACAATTAAAGACAAAAACGCAGTATCCCGGGTAATATTTTTCGTCCAACAGATATATTAACCTTTGTTAACGGCTTTGGGTGGGTAAGTACGGAGAACAAAGAAAAGAGGGCAGGTAAATGCGATGGTTAGCAGGCAATTGAAACTAACCCCCCTTAATCTAAATCCTTAGCGTTTACGGTTGCAGCTTTATGGTGCCGCATTTTGTTCTCTGCGCTTTGTTCTTTTCGATATGCCTTCACTCTAAAATTCATACCTGATTCCCTTTTTCACCTGGTCTTTGAACACGTCTTGTATATCACGGTTTTGTACCTTGCTTTCGAGCCAGGCAATCATGTCAAAATAAATGAACGCGCGTTTTTCATATTTGAGTTTTGAAATGCGTATCATGTTTTTTTGCAGTTCAAGGAACTGGTTTTTCAACTCGCTTTGTGTTTCGTTTCCCCTCAGGTTTTTAAGAAACTGGATTACCAGGTTTTCATATTGACCGTAATTTTTGCGCGACAATAAGAAGCGGTACGTTGAACGGATGTTGGATTGTACCCCATAATCGTCATTCATTTCAAAATAACAAATCAGGCGTAAAATACGTGCGAATGATTGGATATCTTCGCGTACGTTCGTGCTTTCAGTCATGGTAATTTTATTGAGCCATGACAGGGCCGGCCTGAACTGACTGGCCCCAAAATGCAAACAGGCAATTTTGTAACAGAAAAGAAAACGGGTGTTTTGATCGAGCAAAGGTAAAAATTTATTGATTTCAGGTTGGTGCCTTATCACAATGCGCGCACCGCTTTTAAAATCGCCAAGCATAAAATGGCGGTTCATTTCGTGAATATAAATGGCCTTGAATAATTGCAGGTTAAGGTTCCTGTTGAGGTTGAATTTTTTGTCGCGTTTAATGGCTATCAGTTTACGGTGGGTGGATGTGAAGTCTTCAACGGCAAACAATTTGTTTTGCGCCACAAGCAAACTGTTCAAGGCCTTGATGTAGGACTCGGTACGATAATATTTAAGGCCTTCGTTTTTTTCAAACAACTCAAGCCATTTTAACGCATATTTTTCAGCTTCCCTGAAATTTCGGGTAAAAAAGAAAAAGCCGGTAATGGCATTGTAGTAACTCAACTGTTCTTCAATACCGGTTTGTGTAATGGAAAACTCTGATATTTTTCGCGTAAAAAAGTCTTTTACTTTTTTTAATTCTTGTTTATTGCGGGTAGAGCCAATGTGGGCGTACAGGCTGTTTAACTGAAGCGAAAGGTTGGTAAAACCGTTTATTTGCTTCAGGCGTTTTACCACAATGCTCATTTCACCCAGCAACTGGTCAACGAACAAACTGTTTTTATCGTTCAGGGTAAGCCGAAGGGTTTGCTGTTGAAGCTCATTGATTTCAACCAGGGGAGTAACCAAATCAAATTTGTGCGCCAGTACGCGGGCTTTATCCAATTGCTTTAAGCAATCGGTATACATGCAACGGTCATACAGCAAATGCGCGTTGTCAATCAATTCAGTCACCTGTTTTTTGGCGCTACGGTTGTTACCCGCAAAACGGAGCGAATCAAGCAATTTATTGTAAAGCTGTATTTTTAAATTGGGTAATTGCCCAGGCGTAAAAAATTTATTGTTCTTTAATTTTTCTTCATCGTAACCTGCGCGTTTGTCGATCTCATCAAACAGCTGAACAAATTTTTTGTTGTGCTCACCTTTGCCATATAACATTTTGAAACTGCGTTTTTCTGATTTTGAGAAAGATTTCACAAGTCTGAAAAGCGGATCAATTTTATCATTGGAAATCGTATTCATGGTGTTGCTATTAAGGCCTAATTTATTGGATTTTACGAATATATATTAAAAATAATTACCTTTTGAAAATCGTATGAATTTCCTCAAATTTTTTTTTGAGATTCACCCCCTTTGTTAATTTTGTGGCGTGAGTATACATGCTGTAATAAAAGGGGTTGACTTTTTCGTTCCGGAAACGGTCATGACCAACGATGATTTTGCTGCTTTTCTGGATACCAGCGATGAATGGATTTCGCAAATGACAGGTATCAAGGAACGCCACATCCTTAAGGATAAGGACAAGGCAAACGTTTACCTGGCCGTGAATGCAGCAAAAAAAGTACTGGCCAAAACCAATACCAAACCCGAAGAGATTGATCTCTTAATTCTTACAACGGCTACACCTGAGCTGCAATTTCCGGCTACAGCCAACATGGTGGCGTATGAATTGGGATGTGTGAACGCATGGAGTTTTGATATTATGGCGGCTTGTTCGGGTTTTTTATATTCGCTGCAAACCGCTTCGCAATTCATTCGTACCGGAACACATAAAAAAATAATGGTGATTGGTTCTGAAAAAATGTCCAGCATTCTTGATTATACGGATCGCAAAACCTGCATTTTGTTTGGCGATGGGGCAGGAGCAGCCATTCTTGAGCCTTCAACCGATGGAAATGGAATCATTGATGCCGCACTTTATGCTGACGGATACGGAAAACAGTTTTTATTCCAGCCAGCTGGCGGAAGTTTGAATCCGGCTACCGAAGAAACCGTAAAGGAGCGCGGACATTTTGTAAAAATGGAAGGCCAGGCCGTGTTTAAATATGTCGTGGTTAAAATGGCCGAGGCCTGTGAAATGGTTATGGAGCGCAACAATCTAAAGAATACCGATATTAGGTTTATGGTGGCGCACCAGGCCAATAAACGCATTATTACTGCTACGGCTGATCGTTTAAAATTGACCGAAGAACAGACATATTTGAATATTGATCGTTACGGTAACACAACCACTGCTTCAATTCCTATTTGTTTGGCCGAGATTTCTCCAAAACTTAAAAAAGGTGACAACGTAATTATAACTTCATTTGGGGCTGGATTTACCTGGGGGGCGATGTATGTAAAGTGGGGAGTTTGAAATTTAAAAATTTAAAATTCCATTCTAAAATTTTTTAAATTATTCAAATATTAGGTAAGGTTTAATTTTGGCAAGGATCTCATCCGTAACCACCGCACATTTTTTTAAATCCTCTGGCTTTGTAAATTTCCCATGTTTGTCACGGTAAGCAACCAACGTTGCGGCAAGGTTATCTTTCTTAAAATATTTGTGCTTCTTTAATTCATCGGCCGTTGCAGCATTGATTTTAATAAAGGGTTTAAACCCTTCAACGGTTATTTGCCCTTTAATGTGCTCAAAATTTTTCATGGGCGATTTAAATACTTCGTTCAATTGCTCAACCGAATGGAATGCAACCACCGCATTCCTGAACTTTATAATGTAGGGGATCATTTTAGGACTTATTCCATCAATAAAAACCATGGTTGCCGAATCGGCCGTATTGATGTTTACCAGTGTTTTTTCACGTGGCCCAAACATATTTTTACCGGTTAATTTTGTTAAGGTGTCCTGTGACTTCCCAAGGTTTACATTTTTTAAAAATAAAACGGCCATTTCATCCGTTATGCCATAAATTTTACGGACATCTTTTTCGTTCCTGATTTTTCCGCCTTTTTGAATATAGTTGTACATGCCTTTGGCTACCTTTGTGCTTAACCCGGCATGTGTTAGGTCGGCAACGGTTGCCTTTGTGATGTCGGAAATAAAAACGTGACCATTCGCGGTTTCGTGCGCCAACGCATAATTCCTGTAATTTTCCCTGCCATAACTGTCTTTTTTTATTGCGGCTTTTTCCTTTACCAGTAAAGCAGCTTCCTTTTTGTCCAGTTCCGATTTTTCCTTTTCGGTCATTGTAGCTTCAGGCCAGAGTGAGATAACCAATGTGGAACCTAAAATAAGCGACAGCAAAACAACATTTGCTATACGTTCCCATTTGGGCAATTGCAGGTATTGATCAACAAGCCAACGGAACCCTGACATGCTTTTAAGCGTTTTTATCTTTAAGGAAAAGATAGTAAACGGGAATTCCAAGAAGAATAAGCACGATGCTAAAGCCTGTGTCCTGTGGTGTGAATACCGTCAGGCTTACACAAATAAGCGTGGCAAAAATCAAATAAAGAATGGGCACAAACGGGTAGCCGAATGCTTTATACGGACGCGGGTGATGGGGTAAACGCTTACGCAGCACAAACAACCCTGCAATGGTTACAATGTAAAACACCATTGAGCCAAACGTGGCAAATTTGATGAGTAATTTATACGAGCCAGACATGGCCAATACGCATGCCCAACCGCTTTGCAACCACATGGCCCTTGCCGGTACCGCGTGCTCATTTAATTTGGCGGCACGGCTAAAAAATAATTTTTCTTTTGCCATGGAGTAAAATAAACGCGACCCGGCCATAATAATACCATTGTTACAGCCAAAGGTTGAAACCATGATGAGTGCTGCCATAATGTACTTGGCCGGGTCACCAAAAATCATGTAAGCTGCCGATGCGCCCACCCGGTCAGATTGTGCGAATTGCATACCGGCATTAATAATTCCATGCTTGGTGTAAGCAACCGATTCGGCAACAGGAACACCTTTTAAGGGGAGTAAAGCAAGGTACGCTACATTTGCCAGCACATAAAATATGGTTACGATAAACGTGCCTAAGAACAAACTGCGCGGTAAATTTTTTTCCGGATTTCGTATTTCACCGGCAATGAACGTTACATTGTTCCAGGCATCGCTCGAAAAAAGCGAATTAATAATGGTGGTTGACAGCACAATTACCAAAGCGAATCCAGCCAACTCGGTCCTGTTTACCGAAGCTTCAGCCATATCCATTCCAACATAACCCGTTTTGATCCCTACAAGTAAACCGCTAACCTGTTTTGCGCTGTGTGCCAGCCACGGCTGTTCAAAGTTCAACCCAAAATATCCGCTTTTGATCCCCACAATTATGCCAACAATAATTAAAAGAAAAAGAGCAACCAGTTTTGAACCGGTAAATATATTCAACACAATTTTTCCGTACCGGAGCCCGCGTGAATTCAAAAATGTAAGCAGTAAAACAGTTGCAACGCCCAATACATTTTCATACGTAACGTCAACCGCATTCATTGAAAGCACGGTTATATCAAATTCGGGAATGGTAAATAGTTTTGTACCGAGTTCAGGAAAAAATACAGCAGTAAATCTTCCAAAAGCAACCGCTACGGCTGCAATAACGCCCGTTTGGATTACGGTGAAAA
>DASPJQ010000667.1:0-2824 GCA_035628535.1 Flavobacteriales bacterium
AGCAATTGCACGGTTTGGTGTTTTACACCTGAATGGCCAAGCGACATGTTGACGATTTTCAACACCATCATGTTTTTGACAATGGGTATTGGAACAAGGTCACCCATGCCACATGCATGCGACTTTACCAGGTTTTCCTGCAATTGCTGCAATTGGTCGTTGCTGATTATGGTATTGCACAAGGCGCCAAAACCCGTGTTGATGCCGTAAATGGGTTTGTTTGATTGCTTGAGTTTAGTATGCAGATACGTGTAACACTTCTCAATTTTTTCCTGCGCATGCTCACCTATTTTCAAAAGCTGTCCGCGTTGCACCATGTCATACACCCAATGTGTATCAAGTTTTTCAAGGTTATACGTTTTACCGGATGGCATAACTTAGTTGAGCGAAGGATTTTCAGGAAAATTAGAAATAATTTTGTGGTTACCACCCATTTTCTTCAGAATGGATTCCCATAGGTTTTCATTGTCGGTATCCATTATTTCACCGGCTGCACCGGTTGCTATGATCCACGAGTTTTCTCTAATCTCATTTTCAAGTTGACCAAAGGCCCAACCGGCATAACCCAAAAAGAAACGCACTTGTTTTTTGGTGAGGTTTTGTTTTTCAATGAGCATTTTTAGCGTTTCAAAATTTCCACCCATGTAAACACCTTCCAAAAGCGGGATGCTTCCCGGCAATAAATCGCCAAGGGTATGGATATAGTACAGGTTATTGGTTTTTACGGGCCCTCCGTTGGCAATACGCGTTTCAAAATGGGGAAAATCATTCATGATATCGTTCAAATCAATCTGCTCAACATAATGGTTCAATACAAAACCAAAGGTCCCCTCTTCGTTATGCTCCCCTATTAATACCACCGCGCGGCCAAAATGGTCATCGTCCAGAAAAGGTTCCGACACCAGCAAACGTCCTTTTTTGAGCTTAAGGCGGTTCAATTTATTAAATTCAAACAGATCGTCAATTTTTTTGATTGACATAATTTGTACCTTTTGCGCTAATTACGCTATAAATTCTCAATTTAACGCGACAATTTATACCATATGACGCACGAACTGAACGAATTCCTTGGAAATGACCGCAAACAGTTTGAAAAAAACGAGTTACTGGAAAACAATACCCCGGCTGCGCCCTTTGAATTGTTCAATTTATGGCTGCAACAGGCCATTGAACACAAATTAACCGAACCTTACGCCATGATTTTGGCCACAAGTGCCGGCAATATGCCCAGCCAGCGTGTTGTGTATTTGCGTGAAATTTACGAAGACGGTTATGGATTCTTTACCAATTACCTGAGCAAAAAGGGAATTGACCTTGCAAAAAACCCGAATGCTTCCCTTTTATTTTTTTGGCCGGACATTGAGCGGCAAATACGCCTTGAAGGAACCATACGCGTTGCTTCGAAGGAAATTTCTGACAATTATTTTAGCGGGCGCCCGCGCAATAGCCAGTTGGGCGCATGGGCATCAGAACAGAGCAAAATTATTGCTTCACGCGAAATACTGAATGAGCGCATGAAAGAATTTGAAAACAAATTTCCGTCAACTGTACCGCGACCCGAACATTGGGGTGGGTATATTTTTGAGCCCAGCTATTTTGAGTTCTGGCAAGGCAGGTCAAGCCGCTTGCACGACCGGATATGTTATGAAAAAAACGGGACCGAATGGAAAAAGTTCAGGAAAGCCCCATGATGCTTGAAATTTGTAAATTTCCAACGGTACATCTTTGAACAATCTTTCAGCACAATAAATTACTTTTTTAGAAGGTTTGAAGTTTGAAAACCTGACAAGGTTTCTATTACAAAACAAACAGCTTTGATTATTGTTGTTGATAAAAACCACTGCGTTTAAGTACCCACCTCGAAATTTAAACTTTGATGATGGAATTGGATTGTGCAGATCGCGCTTTAAAAAGTTGCCCAACTTTAAACCTTAAGCTTTTTTTACCGCACCAGTGTCACATGTCCAATTTCCACATGTTCCATATACTGCCGGTCCATGTATTTGACTTTGTAAACATACGTATCCACCTTTGTGCGTTTGTTGTTGAGCGTACCATCCCAGCCCTGCAACGGGTTATCGGTTTGCCATATAACTTCGCCCCAACGGTTATAAATCATGAGCAAATACTGGCGCACATCACGCACCACTGGTAAAAACACATCGTTGTACCCATCACCGTTAGGCGTAAATGCATTGGGTATGTAAATGGTGGTTTCGGGAATAATGTAAACGGGCTGCACCATGGTATCGGTACAACCTGCCGCGTTAATCACCCATTGGTATACATTGTACCAACCCGTATCGTGGTAGTAATGCGTATCAAAATCAAGCAACGTTGAATCACCATCCATGTAATAAATCACTTGTGAAACTATATCGGTTGCCAGGTTGGTCACTTCAATGGTTGGTGTAAATACGCTTTGCCTGCGCGGTGTCACGTAAATATTGGCATCAGGCGATTGGTGCACATGGATGCCATCCGGTATAAAAATGGTTTGCGTAACAACGCAAATGGTATCAACGCTAATGGTAAACGTCAAATCAAAATATCCTGTATCGGTATAGGTATGAGTCGGGCTCGCTTCGGTTGATGTCCATCCATCGCCAAAATTCCACGCATAGGTAACAGGCGACCATGACAGGGTCGTGTCGGAAAATGTAACGGTATAGGGTTCGCAAGCCAGTTCCTGCGGGTAGGTCATCCCTATAACGGGCAGGGGATATACGAAAAGCGTGTCGGAATAAATATCCGTACACCCGAATTCGGTAACGCCTATTGTGGCAATGTATTTCCCGCTGTCAGCATACGTAATATCCAGGGC
>DASPJQ010000668.1:0-1104 GCA_035628535.1 Flavobacteriales bacterium
ACCTTACTTTCAATTTTAAAGGTATATCGCATACTGCCCCGGAAGAAGTCATGTACACGCATCGGCTTGATGGATTTGAAAGCAAATGGTCACCGGTTGAAAAAACAGCCCAGGTCACTTATTCCAATTTATCGCCAGGTAACTATGAATTGCATGTAAAGGCCTGCAATGCCGATGGCGTTTGGTCAAAAGAACTTGTTTACCCCTTTACTATAAACCCTGCTTTTTGGCAAACCACATGGTTTAAAGCCTGTGTTGGAATTGTTCTATTATTGGGTATTTATTTGTTTATTAAAATACGCACGCGTAAATTAAACCAGGCCAATAGAATTCTGGAGTCGAAAGTTGAGGCCCGTACACAACAATTAAAATTCGCCAACGATGAACTTGAAGAAAAAAACAAGGACATTATGGACAGTTTGAATTATGCCCGGCAAATCCAAAAAACCATACTTCCTCCCGAAAAAGTATTTGTTGACCATTTCAGCGACCATTTTATTTTATTCCAGCCACGTGACATTGTGAGTGGTGACTTTTACTGGTTTGAAAAACAAAACGGGCATTTGTTTTTTGCGGTGGCTGATTGTACAGGACACGGGGTACCGGGGGCCATGGTTTCGCTGGTGTGCTCCAACGCCCTCAATAAGGCTGTAAAAGAATTAAAAATTATTTCACCGGGTAAAATACTGGACAAAGTTTCAGAAATAGTTGAAGACGCATTTGTTTCTCAACATGGACATTTGCGTGACGGAATGGACATTGCCCTTGTAAGCGTTAACCCGGATGAAAAAAAGCTTTGGTATGCCGGTGCCAATAATCCTGTGCTGGTTAAAGGAAAAATAGAAGCCGACCACCTGCCTGAAAAATTTGCTGCATTGCGCGATGATTTTACAGAATTGAAGGCCGATAAGCAGCCTATAGGCATGTTTGCGGGGCGAAAAGCGTTTACCACACTTGAATTAAGCTGGCAGGACCAATTGCAAATTTATTTGTTCAGCGATGGGTTTGCCGACCAGTTTGGCGGACCTAAAGGTAAAAAATTCAAATACAACAACCTACATTCACTTATCCATGGTGCCAGCCATGAACCTATGTCAAAACAGC
>DASPJQ010000669.1:0-2366 GCA_035628535.1 Flavobacteriales bacterium
ATTGGCAGTTACCAGCATTATTCCGAGAAATTTTTCACCGAACAACGTTTCAATGTAAGGCCAAGTGACACCATTTACCTGTTCTCGGATGGTATACAGGACCAGTTTGGCGGTGACGAAGGAAAAAAATTCATGATCAAACGTTTCAGGGACACGCTTAAAGGTCTGCAACCCCTCAGTATGAAAGAACAGGTTACTTCCCTTGAAAGTGAAATTGCAGCCTGGCAAGGCAACTATGAGCAAACAGATGATATGCTGCTCATAGGTATCCGTTTTTAATGCGAATGAATTACTGCATCAAATATTTATTCCTGTTTATTTTTTTTCCGGTTTCACTCAATGCCTTTTCCCAGCTAAACTACGCGCAATATGTAAACCCATTTATTGGAACAGGCGGCCATGGCCATACTTTTCCTGGCGCAGCCGTTCCCTTCGGCATGGTACAATTGAGCCCCGATACGCGCATTGACAGGAGTTGGGACGGTTGCAGCGGTTACCATTACAGCGATGATTTTATCTATGGTTTTTCACACACCCATTTGAGCGGCACCGGCTGCAGCGATTATGGTGATATTGCTATTTTACCCTTTGACAGGATTGAAGACAAAAAAGCGATGAAGGAAGAAAAAACCATGCATTTTGATTACGGCACATTTTGCGAACGGTTTGAACATAAAAGCGAAACGGCAGAAGCCGGTTACTATAAAGTAAAATTTGAAAATGATATTGTAGCCGAGTTGACCTCAACCACGCGTTGCGGCATGCATCGCTATACATTCCCGCCAGGTGAAGGGGCCGACATAGTTGTTAAACTTACTCACCGCGACAGAACAATTGAATCGGGCCTTAAAATGGTTGACAAAACCCATTTGGAAGGATTCAGAAGAAGCAACGCCTGGGCACAGGACCAGCATATTTATTTTGTGATTGAATTTTCATCGCCTGCCACCTATATCATTGATCGCGTTGTAACCAACCGGGAAAAAAACCAATCCATTGAAGACTTTGCCTGCTATGCGTTTAAAAAACTGAAAAAAAAATCTTTATTGATAAAAGTAGGTATTTCGAATGTAAGCATTGAAAACGCGCGAAAAAACCTTCAAACCGAAATTCCAGGATGGGATTTTGAAAAAGTAAAACAGGAAGCAAAAACCACATGGAATAAAGAGTTATCAAAAATCGAAGTCACCTCAACTGACAAGGACAAGCTTGCGATATTTTACACAGCCCTTTACCATTGCATGATCCATCCTTCGGTTGCGAGTGATGTGGATGGAAGCTACAGGGGCCGCGACAATCAAATTCATAAGGCGGAAGGATATACATATTATACCGTATTTTCACTGTGGGACACATTTCGCGGGCTGCATCCATTATTGACCATTATTGACCAAAAACGCACCCTTGATTTTATTAAAACATTCCTGGCTCAATATAAGGAAGGCGGGCGATTGCCTGTATGGGAACTTTCATCAAACGAAACCGATTGCATGATCGGATACCATTCGGTAAGTGTTATAGCTGACGCTTATGTGAAAGGCATTCGTAATTTTGATGCCGAACTGGCCCTGGAAGCCATGCAAAAAAGCGCCACCTGGAACCATTTCGGCCTCCCGCATTATATAAAAAACGGTTACCTGGAGCAAGGCCATGAGCATGAGTCGGTTTCCAAAACACTCGAATATACATACGATGACTGGTGCATAGCCAACCTGGCGCAAAGACTGGGTAAAACTGATATTGCCAATGAGTACATCCTTCGTTCAAAAAGCTGGACCAATTTATTTGATGCGCAAACAGGGTTTATGCGTCCACGTGTCAACGGAGGTTGGTTCACCCCGTTTGAACCGCGCGAAGTAAATAATAATTTTACGGAAGCCAATTCGTGGCAATACAGTTTTTTTGTGCCGCATGATATAGGCAGCTTAATGAAATCAATGGGAGGGGAAGGAAAATTTGCCGATAAACTTGATGCGTTATTTACAGCCGATACCACAACAGTTGGTCGTGAACAGGCCGATATTACCGGGCTGCTGGGGCAATACGCGCACGGAAATGAACCGAGCCACCATATAGCTTACTTATACGTGTATGCGAAACAACCATGGAAAACGCAAAAAATAGTTCATAAAATACAAACCGAATTTTACAAAAACAGCCCTGACGGATTGATTGGCAATGAAGACTGCGGCCAAATGAGCGCATGGCATGTTTTGAGCGCATTGGGCTTCTATCCTGTTTGCCCGGGAATACCCGATTACGCATTGGGTGCACCTTTGTTTGAAAAATCGGTCATACATCTTGAAAGCGGTAAAACGTTTACGATTAATGCCAGAAATGTAAGCAATGATAATTTTTACCTGAAT
>DASPJQ010000670.1:0-5630 GCA_035628535.1 Flavobacteriales bacterium
CTCATCCGCATTTTTTGGTTTTACCTGCTGTTTGAATTTTTCAGGTATATTTTTATTGAAGCTGTTACCATTATCATATGGAAACTCAAAAAACGCATCAACAGGCGTAAGCTGGCCTATGCGCGGGAGCGTTTCCTGAAAGAAAATCCCAAAATTTCCATTGTCGTTCCCGGTAAAAACGAAGGGAAACACATTTATAAACTGGCTGTTTCGCTCAAGGAACAAACGTATAAGAATTTTGAAATTATCATTGTAGATGACGGGTCAGATGACCTTACGCCTGAAATTTGCAAGAACCTGCAAAAAAACGGTTTCATTGACCTGTTTTTGCGTAACGATGTACGTGGCGGTAAAGCTTCGGCCGCTAACCTGGCCCTGCGTTTTGCCACCGGTAAATTCATTGTGCATTTGGATGCCGACTGTTCGTACGACCTTGACGCCATTGAAAAAATCATCATTCCGTTTTATTATGACAAGGGAATAGGCGCCATTGGCGGCAACGTAATGGTGCGTAATTATGATGAAAGTTTGATCACTACGCTGCAGGCCATTGAATATTTGGATGCCATTTCCATCGGGCGCATTGTAAGTTCCGAACTTGGCATTTACCGTGTAATTTCAGGTGCGTTTGGCGCATTCAGGCGCGATGTGATGGACCGCTTGGGCGGTTGGGACATTGGGCCCGGGCTTGACGGTGACATTACCGTAAAAATCCGTAAACTCGGGTATAAAATCCATTTTGAGCCCGGTGCCATATGTTTGACCAGTGCGCCCAATACTCCGCGCAAGCTCATTAAACAACGGTTGCGCTGGGACAAATCGTTGGTGCGATTCAGGCTGCGCAAACACCGCGATGTGTTTTACCCTACCCGCTCGTTCAACTTTCCCAACTTCATTTCGTTTTTTGAAAACATTACGTATAACCTCGTATTGAACGTTACATGGTTTATTTACATTGTTGACATGATTGTAAGTTACCCGAATGAGCTTGAGTACATTGTGGTCATGAATTTTATTTTATATACCGTAAGCAATTATGTCAAGTTTTTATTTTTTGGTCCTTTCCGGGAACGGCAGCAGGCCCCTATGCATTATTTTTTGATTTACTTGCCGCTCATGGTGTTTTATTTCGGGTATTTTTTGCGCATTGTGCGTAGCATAGCCTACTTCCAGGAATTCGTATTCAAGGCATCGTATAACGATCCGTGGAATCCGCAAAAGAGTTCACGACACGCGAAGGCGCTTCGCTTATAGCTATCAGTTATTTGTTATCAGGCGATGCTGGGGTGATTTATTCTATGGGTTATCAACCTGCCTACCACTTCTCTAAAATAATCTTCTTCGTTACCCAATTCTTTTTACCCTGCACGCGCATAAAATACATCCCCTCACTTTGCGCAAACTGTGAAAGGTCCAGTTGCTTGTACCCGAATTCCATTTCATCACTGTAAACCATACGGCCGGTCATATCGGTTATGGTTATACAGGTCAACGGTTCAATGTGTTCGCACAATACGCTTATCACCCCTGTAGTGGGATTCGGATAAATGTTGAACGTAAAATTATTTTCTGTTCCCGGCATATTGGTAGCCGTTTGCACCCTGTAATACAAGTCCTGCGAGCTGGAATATACCTGGCGCTGGTACGTTAGTTCAACACCGTTATAATCAAAAAAGCGCACCGTGTCAAGGTTGGCCCGGTCAATTACAAACGATTGCTCAAAACTCAGCTTGTCATTGTCCATGTGCACGTACAGCGTATCGTTGCTCCGCACCGTATGGTAGTGCAACGAATCGCGTTTACGCCAGAAATCACCGTAATCTTCAAAGCGCACAATGGCCATGTTTGGCGGAATGCTGTCCAGCAAATGCTGCAAGGCCTCAAGCTTGAACATACGGTTGGGATGTATGAGCAGGGTAACCGGTGCGTTGTTGGCATTGTACCGTGCAATGTCGCTTATCCAAATGTTCACCTTTAGCAAATGGTTGGTGTCGGCAATGGGGTCATCTTTGAACACATCTGAAATGGTCATGGGTATTTCCAGTACCGGACCCGGCTGGCTTGAGAAGGCACGCGTCTGGTACAAATAATGCGGGAAAGCTGTCATCACATCATTGGCCGATTGTGTGGAATTGTATTCATACCCCACGGTTTGCAAACCCAGTGCCAATGAATCGGGAAAACACAAATGCCCTGCCCGGAAACTACGCACGTTTGCACCGTATGTACTTTCAAGAATGTTTTTGGATACTTCAAGTTCACCAATAACAGATCCGCCCGTTGTGTTCCCAAAAAAATAGGCCGGGTTATAGCTGGCCTGCGTATTGCCGACCGAGCCGAAATGAAATAAACTGTCATCGGCAAAATCGGGAAAATGGCCAACCGAATGCGATGCCAACACATGACCGTTTATAAGCAATGAATCAAATTTCACGTCATTGCCAGGAAAATAGTCTGACATCCAGTGGTCGTGCATGTAACGCGTGGTTACATTGTAATGCGCACTAATACTCAATGAATTTTCATACGTGGAAAAAATGTGCATGGTATCAATGCTCGACCGGCTGTCAACATCGTGTGTAATAAGCAAGGCTGATGACGCGTTGCCCGGCACCGTATAACTGTATACACTGTTGGGAATATGGTTGCGGATGATATTACGGACAATAAACATAAACACATCGCTGCTTACTTCAAACCCGTTTGAGTATACGCGCTGGGCCTCCAGGTCCATGTTTAACTGGTTGCGCAAAATAACGTCCCTGAAATCGGGACCAAACAGGTAAGTTTTTCCTGCACCGTAATTGTTCATCACAACAGCCGTACGGCCGTCTTCATAATGCGCCATTTGCTGACCCGTAGTCAGGAAATAAGCACGTGTGAAAAAATTCACCTGGCTGCTGTCACCAATGGAAACAACTACTTCCAGTGAATCGTTTACCAGGTTAAAATATTGCGGTATGCCCGCAGTGTCCCAGAAAACCGTGGTAAGGCTGTTGTCCGAATCAGATGAATCCACGCCAAACAAACTGAACAAGGCTGTATCGCGCAATGATGATGTAATAATAACACCACCGGAACTTACGTAGTTTATGAGTTGGATCCTTTGTGCGGCATTAAAGGCCGAATCGGTAATGCGTGAAGCGGTAACAACAACCGGGTAATTGATGGCGGTATCAATGAAGGAAGTGGTGTCAAACGGAAGACCGGTAAGCGTAAGCATATTTACGGTGGCCTGCATGCGTGAATTGTTGGCCTCCTGGTTATAGGTATTCATGTTGAGGATTGCTACTTTACGGACAGGTTGTGCACAAACAGTCACAACGAAAAGTGTGAGGTAAAGAAATAAAAAAAACTTTCGGAAAAACATATGGCTAAAATACAACAAAAAAACCAACTGGCAAAATCCCTGAACGCTGGGCACAAATTAATCATGACTACCAATAATTACGGTATTCCATTCGCTTCTTCCGTATCAGCGTAGTTAACAACCTGCTTTTAATATCTGTGCTTTTGCATACAATTGTTTGTTTATCAGTTGCAGCAACCTACCACAAACATGGTATTTTCTTTGGCGCTAATCCGAATACCCTTATCATGGTATCACCTGTTTTTTCCTGGTTTGAATATTTGTACCACAATTTCAAATCTGAAAAAATGAAAAAAGTTTTACTCGTATGCATTGCACTGTGGCAAATAAATTCAACTTCCAAAGCACAAGCAACAACCGATACGGTGTCTCTTGGAACCGGGTATACCAACCAGCTTTGGTACAGTTTGCCAAATAATGAACAAGGCACCGCGCCAAAAAATAACTGGGACCTTATGTTTGATGTGTCGGGTTTTGGATCATCCATCCACATCAATTCAATAACAGGCACACAGTTATGGAGGTATACAGCTGCCGACACATCGGGGTGGCCAACGCTTGATACGGCCGGTATAGACGGGTGGACGCCTCTATACAACAGTGATACATCATGGATCTTTGGCGCTTTTGACAAGGGCATGGTTTTTTCAAATCCAAATGATTTGGGCTGGGGCGTTTACAATTCCATTACACATATTGTTACAGGCGACTCACTTTATGTCATAAAATTAGCAAGCGGTGCTTACAAAAAATTATGGATCCAGTCATTGGCAAGCGGTAACTACAATTTTAAATATGCAAACATTGACGGGTCCAGCCAGCAATCCGGTACCATTGTAAAATCAGCTTACAGTGGCAAAAATTTTGCTTATTTTTCACTTCAGTCCAACATGGCGCTTGACCGCGAACCTGCTTCGGCCAATTGGGATTTATTGTTTACCCAATACACGGCATTTATTCCCTCACCGTATACGGTTGCCGGTGTATTGCTGAACGTTGGCGTTACCGCTGCGCAGGCAAACGGCATTCCCAATACAACAACCTATGACAGCTGGGAAGCGCATACATTTACCCCTCCTGTAAATGAAATTGGGTACGACTGGAAAGCGTTTTCAGGCAGCTGGGTCATTGAAGACTCACTTGTATATTTTGTTAAACCTGCAAGCGGTGACATATGGAAACTCATATTTACCGGTTTTGGAGGAAGTGCAAACGGAAATTACATTTTTTCGAAAGAATTGTTAAGCCCGGTGAGTGTTTCAGAGGTACATGCAGGTTTAACCGTTTTGTCGGTATATCCTAATCCGGTTGAAAACTCCTATGCAACTGTTGTTTATGATAATGCTGCCAATGAACAACCTGAACTTACCGTAAATGACATGAATGGTAAAATTGTGTTTGAAACCGCCTTGCCCAACACACCGGGAATTCAAAAAATCACTTTAAATACTGCAGGTTATGATGCCGGTGTGTATATTTTATCCATTAGAAGCAAAACACAGTTGACCCAACAAAAATTAATTGTGCGGTAGCATGGGCCTTATTATAACCAATAACCCGTTGGAAAGGGATAAGTTTAACGACTTGTCCTTTTCCGCTATTTCAATACTTGAAATTAACGAGAGTAATGGTATGATGCGCGTTTATTCTGCTGCCGGTTTCACTATACCAAAAAAAATTGATTGCATCGCTTCTAAAAAAGCATCCCGCATGCAAAACAACACGGGCACAACAACCATTAACCCCTGAAATACGGACCGTACACTCAAATGAAACAACGCTTTTTCACATGGCTTTTTTTCACTGTACAGGCATACAATTTACCTGCCCAAACCTTAAAATTTTACCGGGCCGATGACAGCTCCGCCATATTTCATTTGAAAATATCCTGCACAAACACCCATACACAAATCAAGCGCTTTTCGTTCACCAACGAATCAGGAGAAATCTCTGTTTTTTCCGATACGGTAAATGGAAGCCGGGTTTTGGTACAGGCCGATACAAGCGAATTTATTTTTACTTCTGACACATTGGCCGGCCTGCACAACAAAACATATTACCTCAAAGCAAACCCGCGCACGCTTTCTGAAGTTGTAATAACCGCACAATACGCACCGGGAACAGTAGAAAAATCAGTACACAGGGTTAACGTAATTGATCGCAAAAAAATTGATGCCATGGGTGCGCAAAACCTGCGTGATGTATTGACCAACGAATTGAACATACGCCTTTCACAGGACAATATATTGGGAAGTTCCAT
>DASPJQ010000671.1:0-4909 GCA_035628535.1 Flavobacteriales bacterium
CTTCTAAAACCATACTTATTCCTCAAGCAGCCAGCAATTGGGCTGACCATTGGCGCGGGCCTTATTCATGAATGCTACGGCCTCATCGTGCGTGGCAAAACTACCCAGGGCCACACGGTGAAAGCCGCCTGCCTGCCCAAATAAAAATGCTTTATTTCCAGTGTTGTTTAATTCCTCCAATTGCTTAACGGCATTCTCATAATTTACAAAACAGCCGCCAATTACATGAAAACGCATGCCTGCCATAACAACAGGCGGATCCACATTCGTGGTTTCGTTGGACGGTACATTATTCAGGTTATTGGTTTTGGTAAACGGTTCAGTATTTGTCAATGGAACTTCGCTGATAAGTCTCTCTTCCCTAATGGTATCAGCAACATCGGGTTCCAGCATTTCGGTACGCATTTTATAAACAGCAGGGCTGCGGCTGGCAAACGGATTGAAATCACTCAATGAAATTTCGCCTGTTTCAAGAACATTGGTATGAAAAGGAATCCAGTATGAATAAAACAAAACGGGAATAAGTACAGCGGCCGCCCAATAGTAGCGTTTGCGGTTCTTCTTTACGTCCTGCTTAATTTTTTCCCTGGCTTCCTGCAACGAGATTATTACCGCCTCTTTTTTCTCCTCTGCCTTTTCAACGGGTCTTTCCTCTTTTTTCTCAATCACTTTTTCCAACACAGGCTTAATTTCCTCCATCTTCCCAGCAACGGGCACAGCCATAACAGGATTCAGCCCGTATGAATCGTTCAAAAAATTAACGGTTTGATGCGCCAGGTACTGCAGGTTTTTTTCACCGTCAAAATACAGATAGCCCAGGCCCGTTATTTCAATGCGGCCGCCCTGCTGCAGCGTTTGTTTTGCCGCATTCACAAAATGACTGAGAGTATAAAGCGCTTCGTTATAGGTAATGCCCTTGTCATGCGCAATTTCACTTACCAGCAACCCATCGTTTTTAACCAGGTTTTTATTGAAAATAATACCTTTTGATGGCGGATAAATTACGCCCTTCTTGCGGTCAAGCACAGCCGGTGAATAATTGGCCACAAAACCGCCCATATCGGGTATAACCACACAGTCAAAACGGTGTAGCAAGGAGGCAATGTGTCCCGAAATATCCAGCATGTGTATCTCTAAGGTAGAAACAAGTAAAAAATCCTGCAACGGGTGGGCTTATTTTGTTGAAATCTGGGTAATATGTTAATAAGATTACCACAATTATGTTGCTACAGATAGCACAGATTAACACAGATTTATTCTTTTTTAAGCAAGGAAGCACCCACAACAGGGAATTAATTATTGACACTATAGCAGCCCCTGGAGAATTTTACATGTTTTGATTGTTTCCAAGGGATCGTACTCTCAATACAGCGCTGTCAGCATCGTAACAAGCCTATGCTTTGTCATGACGGACAGCAATTACACGGTAAGGATATCCTTTTCCTTGGCAGCAAGCTGCTCATCAATTTTAGCAATGTGCTGGTTGGTTAACTCTTGTACTTTTTCTTCGGCCTGTTTACCTTCATCTTCGGGCAACCCCTCCTTTGCAAGAGCCTTAATCATATCATTGGCCTCCTTGCGGTGATTGCGTACAACAACTTTTGCGTCCTCACAAACCGACTTGGCTTTTTTCACCAGGTCTTTACGCCTTTCCTCGGTAAGCGGTGGCACATTAATCATAACCACTTCACCGTTGTTTTGCGGGTTTAGCCCCAAATTAGCCGCTATAATGGCATTTGAAATGGGCTCCAGCATTTTCTTTTCCCAAGGCTGCACACGTAACGAACGCGCATCGGGCGTTGAAATGTTGGATACCTGTGCCAACGGGGTCATGGCTCCATAGTAATCAACCATGATTCCATCAAGCATAATGGGGTTGGCACGACCCGCACGAATTTTCAACAGTTCGTTGGCTAAATGCTCAACGGCTTCACCCATGTTGCTCCTGGTTTCGTCTATAATGAGTTTTACGTTTTCGTTCATTGGTGTGATTTTGTGCTAAAGTAAAAATTTTTTGTATAGGGATGTGAGACGCGAGACATGAGATGTGAAATACAGGGCTTTTGGTGTTCAGTACTTTATGGGATTTGAGACGCAAACGTAAGAAGGGAGGTATGCAGATTGAAATATGGAGCTTTTTTGCGGTCAGGTGGTTCATTAGCATGAATAAAGTAATTGACAAAATGTAACCGTACAAGTCCGAAAAAACTCAACGTTAAAAGCGCTCGCTTACGACCGTTCATCTCATTGACTAACTCACGAGCATTGTAACATTACCGGTTCTCCCACGGATAAATTCGTGAGCCAGAACACCCCGGTGCTCCTCCCTACTCTAAAAAATATCCAGCTTAGAACTCAACCAATGTACCAACCTTTTCTCCCTCCAGCACTTTCTTCAAATTACCCGGTTTATCCATATCAAAAACAATGATCGGTAATTTATTTTCATTGCACAATGTGAATGCGGTCATGTCCATTACCTTCAAGCCTTTTGCAAACACTTCGTTAAAACTTACGGTTTCATATTTCACCGCTTTCGGATTTTTTTCGGGATCGGCATCGTAAATTCCGTCAACACGTGTGCCTTTCAAAATAACATCGGCCTCAATTTCTATGGCACGCAAACTGGCTGCGGTATCAGTAGTAAAAAACGGGTTTCCGGTTCCTGCCCCAAATATCACCACGCGTCCTTTTTCAAGGTGACGAACGGCCCTTCTGCGAATAAACGGTTCGGCTATCTGTTCCATTTTAATGGCGCTTTGCAAACGGGTATCAACACCCTGCATTTCCAATGCTGCCTGCAAAGCCATGGAATTAATCATAGTGGCCAGCATACCCATATAATCGCCATGGGTGCGGTCCATACCCCCCTCTTCAGCCTGCACGCCCCTAAAAATATTTCCACCGCCAATAACAATGGCAACCTGCACGCCTGTTTTACAAATTTCTTTAATGTCGCTTGCATACTGGGCTATGCGGTTGTTATCAATGCCAAATTGCTTGTTTCCCATGAGGGACTCACCCGAGAGTTTTAGGAGTATCCTTTTGTATTTCATTTCAAGTTTGAGGTTTGAAGTTTAAGGTTTAAGGCTAGTATGTGTGGTGTATCTTATGTTGCCCCCCGCTGGGTTTTGTTATTCTTCTGTTTTGTGTTTACTATAAATGCCGCTCTAAGAATTTTGTTGTTTACCCATTCTACTGCCCTGTTGTGCAATTTGCAAGTGATTCTAAAACGCGATGTACATATTGTGGAACAAACGATCAAAAAAAAAGAGAACTACTGTTCTCTTTTTTTCATTAACAATTATCCTAACGCTACTCGCTTAAACCCGGTAGCAGTCAATTCTTTATCGGTGTCGCTTAAAAACTGTTTAACCGTTTTTTTGCTGTCGCGAATAAATTCCTGGTTCAATAATGTACTTTCCTTGTAAAATTTATTCAATTTACCAACGGCAATTTTTTCAGCCATATCAGCTGGTTTTCCTTCGGCAATGGCTTGTTCTTTACCTACCGCAATTTCGCGGTCAATAATGTCTTGGGTAACCGATTTTTCATCAAGCGCAACAGGGTTCATGGCAGCAACCTGCATGGCTACCTGGCGCCCCGCTTCAAGATTTGCATCACCACCTTTGGTCAAACCCACAAGGGTTGCCAAACGGTTGCCCGGATGTATGTAGGCTGCAACCGCAGGCGATTCAATTATTTCATATGAACCAATTTCAAGCTTTTCGCCAATCACACCGGTTTGCTCAACAAGCTTCTCACTTACCGAAAGTCCCTGGTAATTCTGTTTCAAAAACTCTTCTTTGGTTTTAACCTTATTGCTAAGTGCAAGGTCAATAAACCCTGTTGTCAAGGTCACAAATCCTTCATTTTTTGCCACAAAGTCGGTTTCACAGTTGAGGGAAAGCACAACGCCAAACGTACCGTCAGCGCTTACCTTAGCCAATACGCAGCCTTCTGAAGCGGCACGGTCAGCACGGTTGGCTGCAACTTTGGCGCCTTTTTTACGCAGCAAATCAACAGCAGCTTCAAAATCTCCGTTTGCTTCGGTTAATGCTTTTTTACAATCCATCATGCCCGCACCGGTTTGCATACGCAATTTATTTACATCGGCAGCGGTTATTGTTACAGTTGACATATCGTTTCCTATTTTCAAAAATTAATCATTCAATTTACGGCCAACGCCTTTGCGCGGTCCTTTTTTCCCACCTTTTGTATCGTCATCCTCTTCAGCAATCACAATGTCGCGTTTCTTTTCAGTTACTTCCTCACCCGACTCTTCGGCTTTTTCGATTGCCTTGTCGGCCTTACGCTCGGTCAACCCTTCAACAATTGCCGCAACAACAATATCCAGAATTTTTCCAATTGATTTTGATGCGTCATCGTTTGATGGGATCGGGAAATCAACCGCCATGGGGTCGCTGTTGGTATCAACCATGGCAAACACCGGTATGCTTAGTTTCTTGGCTTCAGCAACGGCAATGTGTTCTTTTTTGATATCAATTACAAACAACGCTGCGGGTAAACGCGTCATGTCGGCAATTGAACCCAGGTTTTTATCAAGTTTGGCACGCTGGCGCGACACCTGCAAACGTTCACGTTTTGACATGGTGGCCAGTGTACCGTCAGTGCCCATTTTATCAATGTTCGCCATTTTCTTTACCGATTTGCGAATGGTGCTGAAATTGGTAAGCGTACCGCCTGCCCAACGTTCAACCACAAACGGCATGTTTATGTTGGCCACTTTTTCGGTTATAATTTCTTTGGCTTGCTTTTTAGTGGCCACAAACAGGATTTTTTTACCCGATTTTGCTACCTGCTTAATGGCCTGTGAGGCCTCTTCAAGCTTTACAATAGTTTTGTTTAAGTCAATGATGTGGATTCCCTTTTGTTCATCAAAAATGTA
>DASPJQ010000672.1:0-4601 GCA_035628535.1 Flavobacteriales bacterium
TGGATCTAATGCAGGTGCCATACCCGGGGTTGGTATCACTGACCCGGTACATGGCATATTTGTTACTGATGGAGATTTATTTATTCAATCTACGAACCCCTCGGCAAATATTCATAACACTATACTGAATTCAGGCATGAATAAGGGACATGTAGGAGTCGGAACAAACTCACCTACAGCAAAATTGGACATGGTTTTACCATCGTTAAATTATGCCGAGGCAGGAATTAGAATTACCGCTCCTAATATGTTTAGTTTATCAGGATCGGGGTCTCCGGGCCCTGTATTAATGGTTCCTGAATTGTTTGAAATAAGAAAACAGACCGCAACAGGAGGTTTTTCAACGCATTTTATTGTAAAAACCAGTGGTAATACAGGTATTGGGACCGATGATCCGAAATACAAATTACACATTAAAAATCCGGCAACAACATCGGGTACGGCTGTACGCATTGATGCAATAAACGGACATATCAGGTTGTTTGAGACCGATGGAAGCAATCCGGAAAGCTATACGCAAATAGAGCGAAACGGTGATGCTTTTCACATCTATCAGCGTGATATAACTTCTACAAGTTTTGTTCATGTTTTGGCAGCCGACATGACCGGAAACGTAGGATTTGGTGATGTTTCACAAACCGACACCAAAATGATGGTGAATGCCGGCAGTAACAGTTACGGGATAAAATGTATCGTAAACAATGCCTCTTCAAAATCATTGGCGGTAACCAACGGCAGCGATGGTTTGGACGTGTTCAGGGTTATGGGTAACGGTGTTGTTTGGTGCACTGAACTTAATGTTGATGTAAAAGGTGATTTCCCTGACTACGTTTTTGGTGAAAACTATAAACTGATGTCTTTGGACCAATTAAAACATTTCATTGAAACTGAAAAACATTTGCCCAATGTTCCAACCGCTAAAGAAATTGCCGAAAATGGCATAGCCGTTTCCAAAATGGCAGTACTTCAAACCGAGAAGATAGAAGAACTTACGCTGTATCTTTTGCAATTGAATGAGTCCATTCAGGAACTAAGGCAGCAAAACCAGGCGCTTCAAAAACGAATTGTTGAACTTGAATCCAAATAATCATGGGCTGTGCAAATAGAAGCGCTGCTTTTTTAGCAGCGGTCCTGCTGGCAAAAAGCAGTTGGACACAAACCAGTGTATTTGACTGTCCGCTACCGGTTCAAAATTCCGACATCACTTCTCCATTTGTAGAAACAGGGGGTTGTTTTGATTTTAGTCATCCATCCAATTATAATTATCCTTCCGGGGCAAACAAGGAGTTCAGGGCCTATAAACATATTCGGGTAGAAGATGATTTTAAAATGGGAAGTTCATCGTCTTCGGGCGGTAAATTTAAACTTACCATGATGAATGCCGATATTGTTTTGTATGAACCGAACGATTTGAGTGGGGTTCCCCGGTATGAAAAAATGGAATTGGGCATTGATTTGCCGGACGGTATCCAGGCAAGGGTTGATGCCTTTATTGCTGATGAAACCGATCCGCATGGTTTGAATCCTTTCCTTGAATGGAAAATTAAAATAGAAGCAACGTTTACCCATGCAGGTTCGGGATTCATACAAAAAAAAGTGGATGCATTTTATTTTCGCGATTTTGAAAGAACTTCTGCAGGAGCTACTTATCCGCCTTACCTTAACAACGAAGACCCGGCTTATAAAAACTGGGGTGGTAGTTGGGAACCTTTAAGCACTGAACATCCTTTCAGGATACGGTTTGCCCCTACCGAATTAGGAACATGGGTTTGCCAGGTAAAGGTATATATTGACAATAACCCTGTAGCACAACATACTTACCCTGTATTTTCTTTTACGGTAAGTCCATCAGGTAATCCAGGTTTTTTAAAAGTGGGAACCAATAAACGCTTTTTTAAACGCGGAAATGAAACATTTGTACCCATGGGTCCAAATTTTGGCTGGCCGGTAACGCATAAAACATTAAATACAGATGATTTTAACGATTTAACAGCTGGCCCGGGAAATACAGAACAATACAGATGGTTCACTGCACCGCTTCAAACGTTTAAAAACTATGAAACACACCTGAATACTTTGTCAGATGCTGGTGCCAATCATTTCAGGTTAATCATGGTTCCCCATTCATTGGACATAGAATTTGAAAAACTGGGTAACTATTATGACAGGATGAATATAGCCTGGGAAATGGATAATATTGTTAATACCGCCAAACAAAAAAACCTGGACATTCAATGGAATTTACAAATTCAGTACACCTGGGAAGGAAATCCTTTTGGATCCCGCTGTTGGGATTGGTATGCGGCACACGAATATGAAGCGTTTGACCCTGCTTATGCCGGTCACGTTGATTTTGTTCGCGATGCTGGTTATTGTTATCGTGTAATTGAAGGCAGTACATTAAATGGTCCGGTTGATATGTTTTCGCATCCGTTGGCCATAAAATATTACAAGCAACGTTTACGCTATATTATTTCCCGCTGGGGTTATTCTACCAACATAGGAATGTGGGAACTGTGCAGTGAAGTTAACCTGGTGGGTGATGTAAGAAAATACATAATTACCAATGTTGCGCAACCACCTCCCTACCTAACCGATCCGGTTGTTCAAAACCATGTAGAGGATTGGCACAGTGAAATGTCAAATTACATTAAAAATACGTTGGGTGACCCTCATCCAATTTCTGCTTCGTATGCCAATGATGTTGGTATAGCCGACAATACGCATAATTTAAGTACAATTGATTTTGTAAGCGAAAATCATTACAATCCTTATTGGAGCCCCATGTTTGTGCATGAAGTCAGTAAGGCAGGTTCTTATATCGATCGAATGGGATCTTATGGTTCCGGTAAACCGGTTTCATTTAGTGAAACCGGTTTGCTTAACGCTTATGAATGTATGGATGCGCCCGGAACTTTTGAAGACATTAAAAATTTTGAACAAAAAAGGCTGACATGGTTATTGGCTTTTAGCGGAACTGCTATTCAGGGTGACTGGACGTTTTGGGATTACCCGGGTGAATGGTATTTATACAAAGATATAAGAGAGTTTATTGGCGACATTAACCTTGACCAAGAGAACTGGATTCCCGGGCAATATACCACTTCCTTCACTCCTACGCTTTTCTCAGCCTGGGATGACATGGAAAGAGGTGACAATAAAGCAGACATGACGTATCTGAGATCGGGCGATAAAAGGTATGCCATGGGAACAATCAACAACCGTACGTATAATGCCTATTCAATGACAAATCTATCATGTGCTGATGGTTATCTTGGAATTTATAACAATGCTTCTAATGATCCGGATGACGAGCTTGAAGATGTCGATTTCCGCGTAAAAGAAACCGTTTCGGCTGAAACCACGCCTGCAAATTGGTTGCGCATACGTGACATGGATGGCTCACCTTCTGATCCAATACTATACGTTGTTGAATATTTTGATGTAGATGACCCCAATGTATTTATTGAGGTACAATTGGTAACCAATACAACCGGAAATATTGTACTTGAACATCCCGATTTGAATGATGATCATCCCGTATTGGCGTTCAGGTTATATCCGCGCGATACAGGATGGAAAATGGCCCATGCGCAATCAAATACTACTCAAAATAGTGAGAATATTGGAATGGAGGTTTATCCCAACCCAACCAATGGGGAATTAACAATACAAGTCAACGGTTTTAACCCTGAAAACAAGAACCAAAAACTTGTTTTATTCAATGCACTTGGCGAACAACTTCAAACCATCAACGTCACCAGCGAAAAAACAATTTTTGATTTATCTTCTTACGAAAACGGAATTTATTTGATTTCGTTCTGTGATGGAATTTCCGCTGAAACAGTACGCGTACCAAAAATAAATTACTAATAAAAACCAACAGGGTTAGTACAATTTACTTAAGTCTGTTCTAAAAAATTTAGTTTAACCTAAAAAACAATTTTATGAAAAAACAAATTCTGCTACTTTTTATCTTTCAACTTGTTTATTTAGTTGGAAAAACGCAAGACCCTATTTTTGATTGGTCACGCGCAATGGGTGGTACTGGAGAAGAATACGGATACTCAGTAACAACAGATCCTGCGGGAAATGTATATACTGTGGGAACTTTTAGCGGAACAGCTGATTTTGATCCCGGCCCTGGAGTTTCCAATGCAACAAGCAACGGTCAGAATGATCTCTATATTCAAAAAATGGATAAGAACGGATTTTTACTTTGGATAAAAACTATAGGTGGCACCGGTAATGAGTACGCTTACAAAGTTAAATACGATGCAAGTTCAGGTAATATTTATATTGCCGGTGGTTTTGAAACTACAGTAGATTTTGATCCAGGGACGGGGACTACCACTATAACTGCAAATGGAATAACTGACGGATACGTTCTTTGTCTTACTACTTCAGGAAATTATGTAAACGCGTACACTATGGGTGGGTCAGGAAATATAGCGGTATGTACATCACTTACCTTTGACGCGTCAGGAAGGATTCATACTACCGGAAGGTTTACCGGTACGGTTGACTTTAATCCATCAGGCGGTGTCTTAAATCTTACCAGTGCAGGTGGATTTGACGTTTTTGTACAAAAGCTAAGCAGT
>DASPJQ010000673.1:0-7339 GCA_035628535.1 Flavobacteriales bacterium
TAACTGCAGTGAGCGCAACAGGGTCCCAATTCACCATGCGCATGCTGCGGTATATGTACCCTTTGCTGTACAAATCAATAAACGCGTCAATAACGCTTTCCGAGTAGTGTTTATCCAGTGTAAAGCTGGTGCGCTGCCAATCACACGAAGCTCCTAATTTTTTCAATTGTTCAAGAATAATTCCACCATGCTTGTCGGTCCAGTCCCAGGCATGCTGCAAGAATTCATCGCGGCTTAAATCTGATTTCTTAATTCCCTGTTCGCGTAATTTATTTACCACCTTTGCTTCGGTGGCAATGCTGGCGTGGTCAGTACCGGGAACCCAGCAGGCGTTTTTTCCAAGTAAACGGGCACGCCTCACCAAAACGTCCTGGATGGTGTTGTTCAGCATATGCCCCATGTGCAATACACCCGTTACATTTGGCGGAGGAATAACCACTGTAAACGGTTTACGGTTATCGGGTGTGGAATGGAAAAAGCCATTGTCCTGCCAGGCTTTATACCATTTGTTTTCAATTGATTCGGGTTCGTATTTTTTTGACAATTCCATTCGCAAAAATTCATTTTTATAGGGAACGTAAAGTTATAAAAATGTTAACGTCACGGGTATACATATTATAGGAAACCCGTTTTTGTTATAGAAACCTTATACCGGCTTATACAAAGGTTAATTAATTGAAATGGTTGTTTTTACAGAATAAATTTGTTCCAACAAATTAAACCAGTTATGAAAACAACGCTTATTCCTGCATTTTTTTTAATAACCCTGGGCACAATGGCGCAGAATAAAACAAAAATAATGCTGACTGAACAGACTTATGACTTCGGCACGGTACTGGTCGGCAACAATTGTTCACACCAATTTACATTTACCAATATTGGAAATTTACCCCTGATTTTTGATCGCGTTACAACATCATGCGGGTGTGATGTCCCCAGCTATCCCAAAGAACCTTTTGCGCCTGGCCAAAGCGGTATGCTGGGCTACTATTATGACTCAAAACGCATTGGGCCTATAAATAAAACAATGACTGTATTTGGGAATTTTGATGGAAGTCCCCTGGTCATTCGCATCCGGGGAAACATTGTGCAGGAATATGAGCTGCCGGAAATAACTGTTTGGCCAAAAAATTATTTCAAACCGTTTGACAATGCAACACCTGTCGAAAAAAACCTGTTGCAAATTGAAGATCCTGAATAAATCACGCTTAAAAAATAAAACTATAAACCGTTTTGCGGTTTGCGAAACGAATCCTCATTGCTAACAGGGGATACGGACACAAATAAAAATAAATGTGGGTAAGTAATTCAACAAAAACAAATTATTATGAGCAAAACAATTTTTCTTTCACTTGCGTTTGCAATGCTGGGCGCAATGCACGCAAAAGGCCAGGGTACGTTAATGGCTGAAATGACTTTCCAGGAAGAGGTTCATGATTATGGTACCATTAAACAGGGATCGAATGGCGATTGTGAATTCAGGTTCACCAATACCGGAAGCGCTGCACTTATTATTTCCGATGCCAGGGGTTCATGCCAATGTACAGTGCCCGAATGGCCCAAAACGCCTATAAAGCCTGGGGAAACCGCAACCATTAAGGTGCATTACAATACCAGCCGTGTTGGTCCTATTAACAAAACGGTTACCCTGACAGCCAATGTTGAGGGCGGTACTAAAGTGGTGCGAATCAAGGGCAATGTCATAGCTGCTGAAACCCCGGGGGTACCGCTTAAAACCGAAAACATGTTAAAAAACGACCTGCCCTGAGCAGCTTTAATAAAGACTTAGCGTCAAGATATAAAACGTTAAAACCCATGGCTTAATTTTGTTAAAGTCTTGTTAAGGAAGTACCAAATTGGGAATTTGGCAATAAATTTGATTTACACATAAACATAAAACAAACAGAAAAAAATATGAAAAATTTAGTTCTATCATTGGGCATTTTATTCTTAGGAGCTGTGGCTGCTAAGGCCCAGGCACCAGCTGCAATGGCTGAAATGACTTTTCAGAAAGAAGTGCACGATTATGGTGACATTAAGCAAGGTTCAAACGGTGACTGTTCATTCAAATTCACCAACACCGGAAGTGCCCCATTGATCATTTCTGATGCCAAAGGTTCATGTGGATGTACTGTGCCTGAATGGCCAAAAACGCCCATTAAACCAGGTGAAAGCGCTGAAATTAAAGTTCACTACGACTCAAAGCGCGTTGGTCCTATCAATAAAACCGTAACTGTTACCGCTAACATTGAAGGTGGTACAAAAGTTATACGTATCAAAGGAAACGTACTTGCTGCTCCGGTAGAAGGTGCTCCTTTGAACAATAACAACGGTGCACCCAAGGTTGACTAATGCACCGCTTACTACTGATTATTTTTTTAACGATATACTCCGCTTTGGCCATGGGCCAGGCGGAGTTTTCGTTTATAACCACTTCAAAAAAATTTCCCAAAACCAAACAGGGCGAGGTGTTGAAGTTTGACTATGAATTTACCAATACCGGTGATCAGCCGCTGGTTATTTCTGAAATTAAAGTGGCCTGTTCATGCACCAAATACGAATTCCCGAAAGAGCCCATTATGCCGGGACAAAAAAGTGTAATCAAATTGACTTTTGATACAAAAAGTGTTTACGGTTTACAGGACCGTACATTGGATGTTTATTCCAATGCCAAAAAAAACCCGTTTAAGCTGAGGTTTAAGGTAAATGTGATGGAGGAAAAGAAGTAAAAATCGTTATTCGGGGGTTTGGGATGATTAAATTATATGTAACAGGGTGTGCCTGGCCGCGTAAATGGGCTTTTGGACCTGACTTTTGTTTTTATCAACCTGCTATGAAAGCGAAACATATTCTGTACGAACCTATCTTTTTTATTTTCTTTTTCCCATTTCGGCAGTAATTGGGAAACGATTTTCAAAAGACCGGTTTCTGCAAAATGGATTCAAAGTTTCAATTGTGCTGACTGTATTCTTCATCTGGCTTATGGTTTTTATACCAATTTTATTTTTATAACGGCTGTAAAAAATTAGTGCAATTTTAAATTTAAATGCCAAGGGGGCAGCCAATTTTTATAATTCCCCGGAAATCCACAGTAAAAGCAGCACAATAATAACCAAAGCAATAAACGCCCATTTATTTTTATAAACGGGAACCGTTGGCCTGCGTGTTGCGCGCTGGTAGGATTGGGTAAGCTGTGAAAAGCTTTTTAATCCTTCAATCTCGTCATCGGTAAGCTGGCGCTTTTCTTTTATGACTTTATACTTCTTCATTCGGGCATTAGCGGTTCAGTAAATTTAATAATTCTGTCTTTAGCTTTTCAAGCGTACGGTAAACGCGCATTTTGGCATTGGCCTCGGCAATACCAAGTATATCACCTATTTCCTGGAACGAAAGACGGTCAAAAAAACGCATTTCAATGATGCGGTTTTGCTCCTCGGGCAATTTGGCTCCCAAATCAAGGCAAAGGGCAATTTTTTCATCGGTATAGGCATCGCCCATTTCCTCCATAAGGCTGGCAGCATCTTTTTCACGGATCTCAACCTCGGTTATTTTTTGTTCGCGGTAATGCATGTTCACCTCATTCATGGCTATGCGGTACAACCAGCTTGAAAACGGAAAGCCACGGTCCTGGTACTTTTTAATGTTGATCATGGCTTTTAAAAAAACCTGTTGTGTAATATCGCTTGCGGTCTCTTTGTCCTTTACCCTGCCATATATAAATATCAGAATGGGTTTATGGTAAGCATCATATAATATACCGAAATGACGCGGGTCAGCCTGCGCTTTTTTAATGTAAATCAATTCCTCAGTACGGTTATATGGTTTATTTCCTGGCAAGGGCGGTTGTTTTGCTGATACAATGCTAAAGAGATGGAAAAGTAACAAAATTAGCATCAAGTACAAGTACCGAGTATTAAGTTTTTCAATATATTGCTTTGTACTTAGTACTTAAGACTATTGACTATCTTTACGATATGGCCAAAAACCAAAAAATAATTGACCAGATAATTGCCGACCTCAACTCGGGGCAAACAAAAACCATACTGGAAGCTATTGTTACCGCGCGCCAAAAAGGTGACGAAACGGTAGTTCCTCATATCATTAAACTGCTTTCAAGTAATAACGATGAAATTGCCAAAAGCGCCAAAAACACCTTGTTTGATTTGAAAGATATGGCATCGGTTGGAGCTATACTGGACAATTTTGACGTTTTAAAAGACGCTACCATTAAAAATTTGCTGTTGCAGAGCTTATGGCAGTCAAATATACAGCCGGTAAATTATGTTGGCCGCCTGACCGCAATTGCAGTAAACGGTACACTGGAAGACAGCATTGAAGTTTTTTCCATCATTACAAATATGATTGATGTGCAAATACCTGATGCCGAATGTATGGAAGGGGTTTTAGTCATTAACAACAATATTGAAAAAGTAAAAGATGTTCATCAAAAGCAATTGCTACGGGACATTGCGGTGTTTTTGAATGAACAAATGGAACAATAGTCACTATAAAAACAGTAAAACACTTTAGAGCACATAAGAAAAACGCCAACAATAGAATAATGATTTTAATGTACAACTCTTACCTTTTAACAAGTGTGCGAATGGCGTTTGGCCCACATTCCTGAAACACTTGCCAGTTAAAGAAAAAAAGCACTTTTGAAACCATGCCATTGATGCGATGCTAAAGCGGACTTAAGTGTTTTAAAAAGGAAACATCTCCTATTCCATGATCTCATAATCGGCATAGCCGTCATTACCGTCACGGTTGCCACCATCATTATTTTTATTGCCCTGCCTGCCACCCATAAGACGATTGATAAAAACCACGGTTACCAGGGCCGCTTTTAATAAGGTTGCAAGTAAAAATAAAATGCCAAAAAAACCAATGATCCAACCAATAACCGGTGTGTCGTATATTTGGTTAACTGTATTGTAAAACCAAAGGTTGGCACGGGTATACGGAATGTCAGTTTTATATAAACAAAGCGTAAAATACACCAGGCTGGCAACTATAAGCATTGATTCAAAGCGCATGTCAACCTGGGGTGCATTGGAGAAATTGCCAAAACGGTTGTTGATTTGCAAAATCATGCGTTTCTGCTGAAGGCGGCCCACCATATACGAATACAATGTAAGCAAACCAATGGTTGCAATAAAAGGACCTGAATAATGCGGGTTGCGCATGTAAGTAATGGTAAAAATGGCAACTATTGAAATAAGAAAATACATTTTAACGGTTTTCATAACAAACGTTTGCCAGACCGAACGTGTATTAAAACCGGTCACTATATTATACAACAAGAGAAAAAATGCCCAGATCAAACTGAACACAATGTATATTATACCGATCCGGAATATGTATTCTATCATATCTTATTCACCACCGTTTTAAACGTTAAAAAAAACGCTTAGTTTTGTGCTCCCGATAACTATCGGGATGGCTAATGTAAGTCAAAAAAGCTATTTCAAATATACGCACAATGAATATTCATGCTCAGCTAAATACTTAAAAAACATGAATATTCTTTATGACCGCTTAAAAACAATTATTTGCATATGAAAAAGATTATCTTACTTCCTTTCTTAATAATCGTCATTTCGGTACGGCCTGCCAGGGCCGATGAAGGCATGTGGTTGCCGCTGTTACTCAAGTCACTTTGCGAAAAAGATATGCAGGCAAAAGGTTTAAAGCTCACTGCCGATGACCTTTATAATGTAAATAAGTCAAGCCTGAAAGATGCGGTTGTATTATTTGGCGGTGGCTGTACAGGTGAAGTCGTATCTGACCAGGGGCTTTTATTCACCAATCACCATTGCGGAATTAGCCAGGTACAATACCACAGCACAGTGGAAAATGATTATATCAAAAACGGTTTTTGGGCCAAAACACAAAAAGAAGAATTGCCCAACCCGGGTCTTAGTGTAACATTTATTGTGCGTATTGAAGACGTGACTGCAAAGGTCAAAGAAATAATTGAGTCGGGTGCACCGCAGCGGACCATGATTGAAAAAATTGATGCATTGGAAAAATCGGCTGTTGAAGGCACGCATCATGATGCCGAAATTAAAGCATTTGATTACGGAAATGCATGGTATATGTTTGTAACAGAAACATTTAAAGATATACGACTGGTTGGTGCACCACCGCAGGCCGTTGGTGAATTTGGAGGGGATACTGATAACTGGATGTGGCCAAGACACACAGGTGATTTTTCAGTTTTCAGGATCTATGCCGGGAAAGACAACAAACCTGCCGAATATTCGGCCGATAACGTTCCCTATAAACCGCGCTATGCATTTACCATAAGCACCGATGGTGTGAAACAAGGTGATTTTGCCATGGTATATGGGTTTCCGGGACGAACACAACAGTATCTTCCATCAGCGGCAGTTGATTTTATTATGAATGAATCAAACCCGGCAAAAATCCTCATGCGTGAACATTCGCTTGAAGTCATGAACAAAGCCATGCAGGAAAATGATAAAGTGAGGATACAATATACTGCTAAAGAATCGCGCATATCCAACTACTGGAAAAAATGGAAAGGCGAAAACATGGGCCTGAAAAAAACGAATGCACTGGAAAAAAAGAAATCATTTGAAGCCGAGTTCACCAAACGTGTTTATGAAAACCAGGCCTTGTCTCAAAAATACCAGAATTTGCTTGAAGGATTCAATAAACTGTTTGCTGCCAATAAAGAGGCTTTACTGGCTTATGATTATTTTACCGAGCTCTATTATTCATCAGGCCCTGAGTTGTTCAAGTTCATTGGCAACTTTGAAAACCTGGTAAATAATTTTGAATCGCTTGAAAAACAAGGAAAAACAAAAGAAATGACCGATAAATTGCAAAAATCGGCTGATGTGTTTTACAAGAATTTTGACGTAGCCACCGACAAAAAAATATTTGAACGCATTATACCCATTTATGTGAAAGGATGCCCAACTGCATACCAGTCCGATTATTTGGTGGAAGAACTCAAAAGGAAAAAAAATTCGGTGGAGGCATTGACTGCCGAAATATACGGAACATCGGTTTTTGCCAGCCAGGACAAAGTAAATGCCGGGCTTAAAAACCCAAAATCTTTCGTATTGAAAATAAAGAATGACAAAGGATTCAAACTTATGATTGGTTTGTTGGAATCATACCGCAAAAAAATGGAAACCACGGTTAAAGCCCATTCAACGGCCAATGAACAGTTAATGAACCAATATGTGGCTGCCATTTATGAAGTTTTTCCTGAAAAAAAAATATGGTATGATGCCAACAGTACGCTGCGGGTTGGCTACGGATATGTGGAAGGATCGGAACCGAAAGATGGGTTGAATTACACCTA
>DASPJQ010000674.1:0-3712 GCA_035628535.1 Flavobacteriales bacterium
AATAACGGGCGAGGTTTCAGTTAACCCGTAGCCTTCCCAAACATTAATGCCTGCACCTAAAAATATGCGTGCCAACCGCGGTTGCAAGGCAGCACTGCCCGAGGCAACAGCCTTTATATTCCCACCCAATGCGGCTTGCCATTTTTTAAAAACCAACACACGGGCAATACTTAATTTTATACGGTAGAATCCCCCTTTGTGCGGGTCATATTGTTCGGCAATGCGTACCGACCAGAAAAAGAGTTTTTTCTTAATCCCTTTCAATTCATGCCCCTTGGCCATTATTTTATCAAATACTTTTTCAAGCAGGCGCGGAACGGCTGTAAAAATCTGGGGTTTTACTTCGCGTATATTGTCACCAATGGTATCCATTGATTCGGCATAATAAATAGCTATGCCGGTAAGCATATACAGGTATTGCAGCATGCGTTCGTAGATATGGCATACCGGTAAAAAACTCAGCGCTTTGTAGCCCGGGCCGTACGGAATACGCTCGGTACACGAAATGGCGTTGCTTAAAATGTTGCGGTGTGAGAGCATAACGCCTTTTGGAACACCTGTTGTACCGCTGGTATAAATGATGGTGGCCAGGTCGGTTTCACGTGCGTTTGACTTGCGCGCTTCCAATTCGCTTTTCAGGGAACTATCGGCAGCGTGAATAATTTCTTCCCAATTTTTACAACCATCAACTTTGTTAAAGGTGTAAATTTCCCTGAGCGTGGGAATGGCCGATTTGACTGCAGCCACTTTATCGGCCAGGGCCTTGTCAGACACAACGGCATAAATAACTTCGGCTTCATTCATGATGTATTGATAATCGGCCGGGGTAATGGTTGGATAAAGCGGAACATTGATAGCTCCCACCTGCAGAATGGCCATGTCCATAACATTCCATTCATATCGGTTGTTGGTTGAAATGGTAGCAATTTTATCGCCCGGTTTCACCCCCAATTTTACAAGGCCTAAACTTGTCTGTTCAATTTTAGCTACAAATTCGGCCGTGGACAAAGAAACCCACTTCCCTTGTGATTTAGTTGTAAGACAATTAGTTAGAGGGCTATATGTGAGTTGAAAGCCCGGAAGATCGAATATGCGTTTTACCTCGTTGAAATTCATAGCAGAAGCGTATTTGCTCAAATATAGTCACGAAAAGCTTAGTTTTTTCGCTAAAATGTTATTTTTTTGAGGTTTAGCGTCATCCGGGCTGCCTTTTTTCGTACATTTATAAGTTATAAAACGCGGGTTTATTAAATTAATTTTTAGTCCCTGTAACTTTTGCGTAAACCAGATTGTTACAGGTATTAAGAGGCAAGCAACAACCGTTTGAAAAAGGAAGAATACAATATCGCTGTTAATGCATTCTCGGCCAGGTTGTACAGGTATGTGTACAAATGCCTGGGTGATGCTGATGACAGTAAGGATATTGTGCAGGATTCATTCGAGAAACTTTGGCTTAACGTTGAAAAGGTAGAATTTGAGTGCGCCAAGTCATGGTTATTTACCACCGCCCACAATGGCCTGGTGAATTTCCTGAAGAAACGTGCGCGTATTGACTTTTACGAAGACGTGCCAGATACACGCAATGGATATTCTGACGGATACGAAACAAGGCAATTGGTTAACTCATGCCTTGAGTCATTACCACCTATTCAAAAATCGGTTATTTTGCTGCGCGATCTTGAAGGTTATGATTATTTGGAAATCGGAAAGATTTTAAGTCTTTCAGAAAGCCAGGTGAAAGTTTACCTTTTCAGGGCGCGCCTCAAGATTAAAAATCAACTTAAAGACCTTACCGTTTTATCATGAGCATAAACGACAAAAACATTGACCAATGGTTGTTCGATTACTACGAGGGAAATCTTTCTCCTGCAGAAGTAAGGCAACTTGAGTCGTTCCTAAAGAAAAACCCTCACTATTACGAGGATGCCAGCGCCTGGAAAGATTCTTTTGTAGAGGAGTCGGTTCCTGCTTTTGACACAACTGTTTTGATGAAAGACGTTGCCAGCAAGGCTGATCGTAAACGTTATGCTCTCGCATCTGTTCTTCTTTTATTCCTTGGAAGTTTTTCTGCAATATATCTTACTACAACCGGTCATTCAGGAAACGGCACTGACAAAAACAATGGCGGCCGCTCATTGACAAACAGGGTTGTTTCAAACAATGCGTACACTACTCACCATGCAACCAATAGCCGCATTAACAATGTTAGCCATGCAGCTACTTATTCAGGCAACGCACAGGCCCTAAACACAAACAACCTCAATAAAACAAGTAATGTTAACATTACTTCATCAAACCTGAACTTTAACAACCCTGTTCAAACCAACACCTTTGATTATAATGTTGCCTCAAACCGTGGCAGGGTTGCCGGCCACAACCAGCGTGCAAATCAGTCAGGCAACCAGCTTGTTAACAATACTAACAGCTGGTCTAATAATTTAATTAACTTGCATATTTACAATTCATTAAGTAATATTTATTCAAGTACCGCTGTAACTAATTATCAACAATCACCGTATGCAGCGCCAAATCAAAACCCAACCAGCATCATCCTGGTAACGCGTAACACACATACGAAAATGGAATCGGCTACACTGGCTGAAAATACGCCTGAGCAAAACAACGCACAAGCCTTATTGAATGAAGGTGCTATTCCTGCTACAGCCGTTCCCAATTATCTTGTGTCGGACGATCCTTCAGGTCCGTTGACTTTAAATGGTATTCGTCCGTTTGAATTACCCACCAATGAAATGGTTGAATCAACCTGTGAGGTTGGTGAAGACATTAACCTTACTCTTGAAGACAAGGCCACGGTTGCTAACGTGCGTGAGAACCCAACCGGACTTAGTCCTGACGGTTTTCCTGTGAAAATTATGGGTGAACCGGTTAAAACCGATGAAATAATAAGCAAAGATAAAAAAGACATTAAGCCTGAAAACGGAATCCGTTTCTCCAACCTGAAAAATGTAATCCTGTTACAGGGCCTGAACAGCGAGTTTGAAATGGGAAGTTCGTTTATTTCGCAACATTTCCAAACTGACGGATACCTTGCTGCAAACCTTCGTACGGTAAGCGGTACCGGTGAAACGTTTACCAATTACCTTGCCGGGTACAGCGCAACACTGCGCAAATCGCGCACTACCTTTAACGGTTACGGTCATTTTGTAAATACCAATTTGTACCGCAACGCTGGTGTTGGTTTGCAAGCTGCAAAAAACATAAGGCTTGACCGTTACAATTTCATCGTTCCTTCAGTAGGCATCAGCTTTGAGCAGTATTTATTTACTCCGCAGCCGCTTGCCTGGAACTGCATTCCGCCATATACACCAAAAACTTATTTTGGGTCTGAACTTACCGGTAAAGCTGATTATTTAAAATACAAATCGGCCAGCCATGTGAATGTTAGTGCGGGCATGCTTTACCATGCAAAAAAATATTATGTGGCCCTTTCATTTAACGGACTTGCTCAACCAAAATTCAAGTACCAGGGCGAAAATGCATTTAAAACGAATACAGCCACCAATACTGCCAATGTACAGCTGGTTGCAGGAACTGATTTTATTTCGCATAAATACAAGGAACTTAGCATGAGTCCGCAGGTAATCATTGAAATGCGCAACATGGAGCCAATTGCTACCGGTGGGTCGGTTGTTCGTTATAAATCATGGGCGGCCGGTGCAGGTGTTTCAACAAAAGGATCAGTTAATACTTA
>DASPJQ010000675.1:0-9013 GCA_035628535.1 Flavobacteriales bacterium
ATAGATGAAAAAATAAGCCTTAATCCCATTTTAAACAGTTTTCAGCAGGTGGTGCATGGTTACAACATCAACATGGAATTGATAAACGCTTTCCTGGACAGCATGCAAATGGACCTTGAGAGAAAAACATACGACCAGGGCGGTTATGAAAAATATATTTTAGGTTCGGCCGAGGTGGTTGGCTTAATGTGCCTCAAGGTATTTACCGAAAACAATACTGCCTTGTACAAATCGCTTGAGTTTAACGCCATGAAACTGGGTTCGGCTTTTCAAAAAATCAATTTCCTGCGTGACCTGAAGGCCGATTACTATGAGTTGGGCCGGGTTTATTTCCCAGGTGTTGACATGCGCAATTTCAATGCCGGGATAAAAAAAGAAATTGAAAAAAATATAGAGATTGATTTCAGGGAAGGATACGAGGGTATAAAAAAACTTCCGAAAGACGCCCGTTTTGGCGTGTATGTGGCATATGTATACTATTACCGTTTATTCAAAAAAATAAAGGGCCTGCCAGCCGAAAAAATACTGCGGGAACGCATTCGCATACCCAACAATAAAAAATATGGGCTTTTCCTGGGTTCCTATGTCAAACATAGCCTGAACCTTTTATGAATTTATTCATCGGTTTTTTGTTTTGCACGTTTTTTGCACCCGTAAGCGCCCTTGATGATATGCGCAATGCTTATTTCTTTGCGGCATCCAATAAAAGCAAATTGCCTGCACTGTACAAAGTGGTTGAGGCCCGCCTCAAAAATGACCATCTGTATTATTGCTACCTTGCGGCCTGCTACAGCCTTGAGGCGAATTTCAGCAATTCTATTTCTAAAAAAATGGATTATTTCGACCTGAGTAAACAAAACAGGGTTAAAAGTTTTGGGGTAAAAGATAGTTTTGATGCCCGGTTTATCCGTTTTTGCATACAAAGTGAGGCCCCGGTTTTTTTGGGTTACCATAAAAACATTGAAGAAGACAAGACCTATATAGTGAAACACATGAAAAACGAAACGGCAGGAAATTATAAAACCAATGTAAAGGCGTACCTGCTTAAATGTAAATTATTAAGCAAAAAAGAGAAAGAGCAGGTGGATCGTTTATGACAGAGTTTGTGATAACTGTTGATGCCAATGATGCCGAGACCGGAATTGCCGAAAAAATGGAAGCACATCAAAAAGGCCTGCTGCACCGGGCATTTTCGGTTTTTATTTTTAATGCAAAAGGTGAAATGCTCATTCACCAGCGGGCCTTAAAAAAATACCACTCAGGTGGCAAATGGACCAACGCCTGTTGCGGGCATCCGCGCCCGAATGAAAGCACCATGCATGCCGCCTCAAGGCGCCTGAATGAAGAGATGGGCATAGCATGCCTGCTGGAACAAAAATTTTCATTTACCTATAAGGCATCGCTTGAAAATGGACTTACCGAACATGAAATTGATCACGTAATTTTTGGAAAGTTTGAAGGCACTCCCTCTCCCAACCCTGATGAGGTAATGGATTTTAAATGGGTAAATACCGAAGAATTAAAAAACCATGTGCGGTTGAATGGTAATATGTATACCGAATGGTTTAAACTATGCCTTGAGCAGGTGCTGGAGCAACGTTTTTAGAGGCCTGTCAGGTTCGGTACATCAGTCTAACAGTGCATACCAAGCCCGATGCACTGATAACCAATAACTATTTCCTCAATGCAAAAAATACGATACCGCCCCGGTAAGAATTAGCACGATACCGGAAATCAATCCCGCGTTGTGCTCAATTTTATGCGAGTTTAACCGCTTGAGTCCGCGCAGGGCCAAACTCATCCACAACACCATGCCTATGGTGGTTACCACCAAATATGTAAGTGACATGGCCCATACCAACCACCAGCTTTGCGCACCTGCGCTTACAAACAGGGCTTCAATTTCAAGGCAGGGCGACAGAAACATGGCCAGTAAAATGGTAAAGAGTAATTTTTTTTGGTTTTCCACCGGTAGGTTTTCATCAAGGTGCAAATGAAAATGTTTGTGGCGGCTGTGTTTAATGATGATCCACAACCCAAGCACGGCAAGAATAACAGGGGCAACAATCTCGGTAAATGTTTCAACCTCCTGGCTAATGAGTTTACCGCTAAAGGCTATAGCAACACCAAGCAATATTGTGCTTAAACAATGCGCCAGTGAAGCAATTATGGTTGTGCGGATTGTTTTACCATGATCCCATTTCAGGATTTTTGAAAGGGTAACAATGGGCATCCAATGGCTTGGAATAAGCGCATGCAGCAAACTGATGATAAATGTAGACGTGAGCAGTTCAGCCATTGCAGTGGCCGCAAAGGTAAGCGATTAATTTGTTGGAAATAACCAGCACCGGCTTTATTCAGCCATATGCTCACTGTTGGTGTTGTTGGTTTTAGGATTGCCGTATGCACCGCAGCTGCCGTGGCCGCCACAACTTGCAAACAATACCATAAGACCCGCCACCAGGGCAGTGAACCTAAGCGTTGTTTTGGTTGAATTTGATTTCATTGTTATGCTGGTTTTAGTGTTTGCTTTTTTAAGGGAGAATGAAGATAGGCAAATTCGTGTAACGTTGTAGGATTGTTGGGAATAATTCTAACGCACAAACGTGTATAAAGTTACTACCAGTTTGAGTAGGTAAAAGAACGCTATGGAAACCAACCGCCTGTTTTTCAGATAATAAAAACATCCGCTGCTTAAAAGGTTAAAGCGTTTAAACATTAAAAGTTAAAGCGTCCGGAGAGGGTTCCCTAACCTTTGGAATGTTAAGCCTTTCATTCCTAGTTCGCCTTCACCACCTTTATTTGCTTTACCTTGTTTTGGCTCATGCTTACAATGCGTACTACGTAAGTGCCGTCTGGCTGACTGGTAATGTCAACAGTTTCAAACGGTGAACTTGTTTTTTTACTTGCCACAAGTTTCCCTTCCATATCGAAAATAAAGATTTCGTTCTTTTCGCTGTTGTCAATTTTAAAATTAAAAAGGCCGGGGCCGGGGTTTGGGTAAGCAGTCACTTTGAAATCGGTGCCAGATGCATTTATAGTATGATGTATATTATTTTTATCAATCTTTTCCACGTTATATGTAGTTGTTACATTCATTAATGAATCGGCATGCAACAATGGGGCCACAGTGCTGGCGTTTTCGGTTTTTTTTGATTCTGAGATGCCTGCATCAACCATCCGCACAGGTTCACCCATGGTGGTTATTTCCAAAAAAGGAGGCTCCACGTCAACAACATCCCCCATAACATCATCAACCAGTTCACATGAAACCCCGTTTTCGGATGGAAGAAAATTATTCACGACCCCGGTGCTTACAAGATTCGCATCGCATTTTACACGGTCTTTGTGAATGGGAAGATCTTTTAAAATTTTCGATTCATAACTTACGTGGTTATATTCCAAATCGATTTTAAAATCGTAAATGGCAGAGCCGGGGATCATGATAAAATAGCTGCCGTTTGCAAAGCTGGTGCTGTAGGCAATTTCTCTTCCGCCCGAATAAATGCGTATTTCCACTTCGGTAATTCCTTTTTTGGTTTTGGAGTTTTTAATCCACCCGTGAATGACTGTGGGAGTTTGTTTAGCCGTGGATTTCTTTTGCTCCGCATCAGGGTTGTGGGCAACAACCTGCCCTACCATTTGTCCGGCTGATTTTTTACCAAAACCGATAAATGAAACTACGGCAAACATGGCCATCCACCGCGAACGGAACCATGAGGGTTTAATGTAATTTTCAGACGCGTCAATGACGGTTGGCTGGTATACATGGTTTTTTTTGAAGCGACCGCATATTTTGCCTTCGGCAGTTGATAAATACTGTGAAATTTCTTCGGGCGAATTACGGGTAAAATCCACCACCGTTTTGTTGCAGCTTTCGCAATGACGGCCATTGTTGTTTGGAATCATTTTGTCCCAGTTTTCATGGCAGGGATTGGGAATGGTCACTTTCAGGTTATTCATTGCCAGGGTTATTTTTATTACCTGTAAACGAAAGAAGTAATTTGGTTCAACGGAACGATTGATTTTTGTAAAGGGAACGCTGGTGACGCTGATCATCATGATTTGCATTCACGGTTAATTGAATCATTTAGCGAGTGCAAATTCTTATTGTTTTTTCTTGCTATGTAATTAAAAAGTACTATGAATAAACTCTGTGGTTATCATCTCAGTCAGTGTCATCAGGGTTCAAAAATCCCAACGCCCATCAATGTTCCAAAAGTAGCTTTGCAAACCAGTCATCATGCGCCAGTCTTGGCACCTTGTTTTGCTCTCCTTTTTTGCCAAGCTTTTCCATGACGTCATAAAACCGGCCTTTTTTAACGGGAATGACGTGGGCCCGGTCAATTACATGGGTTATGACCAAATCGCGGTAATAAATGTTTTGAGCATGCATATTTTTGTCAAGTACCGATTCAAATTCCATAAAATCGTGCGGTGGTTTTTCAAATTCAATGTACCAGTTGTAGTGCGATTTTTCGGTGGTTGATTTCAATACCGGGTAAATGTGGTATTCGTTCACGACTGCCCCTGTTTCCTGCATGGTTCCGGCCAGGGCATTGTCGGTTTGGTGGGTATAAACCTGCTCGCCAAAAGCAGAAACATATTCCTTGATGCGACCGGTTATAACAATGCGATAAGGATCTTTCGAAACAAACCTGACCGTATCGCCTAATTTGTAACCGAAAAGTCCGCTATTGGTATTTAAGACCAGAGCGTAATTTTTTTCAAGTTCCACATCCCTTAGCCAAATGCGCTTTGGGTTTTCTTTCCCGAACTCGTTCATGTCAATAAATTCGTAAAAAATGCCGGCATTGGTGTTAAGCAGGAGGCCCATTGAGGGCTGGTGGTCCTGGTAGGCAATAAAACCTTCGGTAGCCGAATATGCTTCAATTACATCAATGGATTTACCAATAAGGAATTCAAATTTTTTCCGGTAAGGTTCATAGGACGTACCAGCCAATACCATTAATTGTATATTTGGATATACCTGCGAAAGGTTTTGCGCACCTGATTTTTTCAGGAGTTCCTCCATGTAATTGCTCATCCACGAGGTAATGCCCCCAAACAGGCGCATATCGGCATCAACCGTTTCATTCACAATGCCTTTTATTTTAAGTGTCCAGTCAGCAATGGAATTGGTTGCATAAGTGGGCAGGAAGTTAGTTTTTAAATATCGGGGAACATAATGGGCTACTATACCAGAAAGGCGGCCTGTTGTAATGCCATTGATGTTTTCAAGGGCCGGGCTACCCTGCAGGAGAATCATTTTACCGTTAATGAAATCACATTTACCGGTTTGGTTTACATAATAAAAAATGCTGTTGCGCGATGCCTTGATGTGGTGAGGCATGGCTTCTTTTGAAATGGGAATGTATTTAAAGTCGCCCGTAGTGCCGCTTGTTTTACCCATGTGCGCAGGTTTACAGGGCCAAAGTATGTTGTCTTGTCCCTGGCGTACGCGTTGAATAAGGGGCTCCAGTGTGTGATAATCGGTAAGGGGCACCTGATTCACAAAAGAGAAATAATCAGTTATTTTATCAAACCCGTGTTGTTTTCCATATTCAGTACCTGCGGCTTTTTTAATCAGGTAGTGCATTGTTTTTTCCTGGTAATGAAGCGCACGGGCAGTCTGTTTTTTTAATTTTTTTACGCTCAGGCGGGCGATATTTTTTATAATCAGTTTTTTCATTCCAATTCTTTTTAAAGATAACCATTAATTTGCTGCCGTAAATCCGCATTTTTTGTCCTTTACCTCATTGAAGGCTTGCAGGGAAGCCTTCGATCACATGGAATAAGTATATTGGGCATGTTTATCTCGCAGCATAGCTGGCGCAATAAACGTGCGGTGATTCACACTACTTATGCATAAATGACTGTGTATAAAACCCACAATAATTGTTAATTTGGGTAACGGCCGAGGCCCTATACGTTATATTTTTGCTGCCAATGAATTCCAGAAGTTTGCCAAGAAAAGGATTTTTAGACTACCGGTGGTGGATGGGCATGCTTATAGCCTTTGGTCTTATTTGGGTGCCCTATAAAGTCTCAACCACCGGAAAAGGAACCTTGCTGAATGATTTCGGCATGGCCGTGCTTTGTATGGCCATTGGCACCGGCATCTATTACATCATAACCAATTTTGCTTTTGCCCTCGTTAAAAAAGAAATCCGGGGGTTTTTAAGCCTGCTCATCGGTTACATTGTTATTTCGGTTTTTTTGTTATTGGTTGGACTTTTCCTATGGGTGTTTCCCTTCCAGTTCAATATTCCCGATGGAGGCTACGCCAACCTTGACTACCTTTTTGACCTGGCGCCCTGGGTATTTTTGTTTCTTATACCGGCCATTACCATGCGCAGTTTTGCCGAAGAAAGGCGTAACGGTACAATGGAATTACTCCTGACCAAACCCATTTCCGACATTGAAATAATCATCAGCAAATACGTGGGCGGACTTGTGCTGGTATTGTTTTCCATTTTACCAACCTGTATTTATTATTTTTCGGTAAAAGAACTGGGTGACCCGCCAGGGAACATTGACAATGGCGGTACATTTGGTTCTTACATCGGTTTGTTTTGTATAGGCGCAACGTTTGTGGCTATCGGTATTTTTTGCAGTTCGCTTACACAAAACCAGGTGGTGGCCTTTATACTTGCCGTATTCCTTTGTTTTTTTATTTACCTGGGATTTGAACAACTTGCTTCTTTCGGGACCTTCGGTAAATTCCAGGGATTGGTCAGGCAATTGGGGATTTTTGAACACTACCAGTCTATAAAACGGGGTGTAATTGACACGCGCGACATCATTTATTTTATTTCGGTCATTGTATTTTTTATCGTGTTGACCCGGTTTGGTCTTGAAAGACGTAAAGGGTCCAATATCATTCACGTAGCTGCAGCCATAGGCATTATATGGGGCGTTAATTTTATCGGTTATTTCCAGTTTGCACGGTTTGATATGACCGATGAAAAAGTGCATTCGCTTTCGCCCCGTACCATCCAGTTTTTACAGGACGAAACCAAGGTAAAAACAAAAGAAGGCGAGTACAAAGGTATTATAGACATTAAAATATACCTCACCGGTGATTTACCGGCTGATTTAAAATACCTTGAAAAATCAATTAAAGAAAAACTGGACGAAATGCGGGCCTATACCGGCAGCCGTTTAAATTATGAATTTGTTGATCCGTATGACATTGCCAATGAAGAGGAACGCGATGCCTTCATGGAAGAATTGTTTGGGCAAAAGAAAATAAAATACACCCAATTGCAATTTGATGAAGACGGTATGTCGCAAACCAAAATTATTTTCCCCGGGGCAACGGTAAGTTTTGAAGGAAGACCCGATGTACCCATCCAGTTTTTTACACGCGAGGTCATTTACAAAAATGAAATACAATTGCGCTCGCTTGCCTGGACTGCTGCCGATAAAGTTGAGTTCAAACTGGTTGACGGCATACGCAAAGCGCGTGACCAGGTACGCCCGGCCATTGCCATTTTACAAGGCCATGGGGAAGCCAATAAAGACGAACTGCATGTAGCGGAACGATTGCTAAGTGAGTTTTATACAGTGGATTATGTAACCATTGATCAGAAAATAAAAGCCCTTGACCCGTATAAAGTGTTGTTGGTTGTACAACCTGACAGCGCCTTCAATGAAAAAGATAAATTTGTGATTGACCAGTTTATTATGCGGGGCGGCAAGGTAGCCTGGTTTGTTGATGCGATGGAAGTACCACGCGATACGTTATTCAGGAAAGGCCAAACTTTTGGTTTATCAAAAAACCTGAACCTTGACGACCAGTTGTTCACTTATGGCGTGCGCCTGAATAAAGACATTGTAATTGACCGCAGCTGCGCACCCATTGATGTGCCGGGTTACCCGGGCAACCATGCCGAGTGGTATTTTTATCCACTGGTTTATTCAAAAGAAAACCATATTACCGTAAATAAACTGAACCCGGTTAAATTTGAATACACCTCAAGCATTGATTTGGTTGGAGACAGTACGCGGGTAAAAAAGAAAGTGATTTTTAAAACATCGGAAAAATCAATGTTGTTTAAAACACCGGTACGCATTAATTATGGTATATTGAACATTGAGCCATTCAGCGCCACAAACCTTAAACCAGGCATACCACTGGGCGTTTTTCTTGAGGGTGAATTCAATTCGGTTTTCCGCAACCGTTTGTCCGATGCATTTACCAAAAGTAAGGATTATGCATTTATGGAAACCAGTAAACCCAACCGTATGCTGGTGGTGGGCGATGGCGATGTTATCAAGAATTATTACATGGACAGCGTTTACAATGATCGCCTGAAGACATTCGGTAAAAACTATCTCAGTTTGGAATATGACCGTTACCAGGTAACCAATCCTGACGGCTCTCCCAAATTCATTTACGGGAACGGACATTTCCTCATGAACGCTATTGATTATTTGCTGGGCGATGAAAGTTTGATTGAACTGCGCCAACGCAGGCTTACCATTCGTAAATTGGACGATACCCGGCTCATGAAGGAAAAATCATACTGGCAGTTTATAAACGTAGGCGTTCCATTAATCATTGTTTTTGTATTTGGTATTGTGCAGCACATCCTGCGCAAACGAAAATATGCAACCGTTAAAACCAGCCACTCATGACAGGGAATAAACGCAGACTCACTTTTTCATTGGTTACCTTTGTATTGGTAATGGCTGTAGCTTATTTTACGGCCAAACAAAACGGTATGTTTGATGGCAATAAATCGGCCAACAAATCGCCTGATGCCGAATTTGCCATTGAAGACACAGCCAGCATTGATAGATTTGTAATTACAAAAAGTTCGGGTGAAAAAGCCACGCTTACACGCGATCCCAAACAGGGCTGGATGATTAACGGCAGGTTTAAGGCGAAACCCGAAAGCATTTTGCTTATTATGCGCACGTTTAAAAACGTGAGGCCACGCGTGCGTGTAGGTGTGGGTGCGCGCAACAATGTAATCAGGAATATTGCCGCATATCACCGTAAGGT
>DASPJQ010000676.1:0-4513 GCA_035628535.1 Flavobacteriales bacterium
TTCAGATCATCCTGGCTGAAACTGGTTTTTGAATCGGCTTTCAGTCCAATGCTATGTCCTCTTTCCAGGGCAATGGTTTCAATGGCTTTTCCCATTTTTCCGTATCCTATAAGCGCTATATGCATTGTATAAAAGTGGGTATTTTTTTCAGAACCGCAAGCAAATAGTGAGGCCTGGATTAACAAAATTTAGGGTTGGGCTTATTTCAAAGCTCAAATCATCGCTCATATCGTACCTGAAAAAATGGGCATCAACTACTGCGTCAAGTATATTCAGTACGTAAAATCCGCTGGTGACAATAATGGAGATGTCGCGCCAGTCATGGTAAGTATCTTGTATTTCAAACAGGTTGGCGGTTGAATATTGATCAAAGTCTGTAGTGGTTTCGGTACCGTTAACCCGGTTTACATATGCGTCATTAAACTTCCGGTATTTTTGCTGGTTGTATACAATAAAGCCTGTTGAGGTGCCAATGGCTGCATATACAATGGGAATTTTCCACCATTTTTTGTTATAGGCCTGTCCCAGGCCAGGCAATATGGCCGAAAATAACCCTGCCTTTTTGGGCGAATGGGGGTATTTTTTTGTATTCGGAGTTGCCAAACTTGTATCGGCAAGCTCTTCGGTACGCGAAGTATCAGTCTGGGCATGGCTTTGGCCTGCCTGCATCACAAGAAGAATAAAAATCAGAAGGGAAAAACGATATGTGTTGGTTTTTTGCAACGTTTGCCTGTGCAGCAAATTTAACGGTTTTACACCGATAAAATTTTTACGATGCGATCCAGATCATCTTCGTTTTTGAAATTTATAACAATTTTACCGCCACCGTTTTCATCCTTGCTCATAGCCACCTTGGTACGGAATTTGATTTCAAGGTCTGATCTAAAGCGTTGTTCGTCAGTGGTTAAAATTGATTTTGCCGGAATGGCCGGTTTGGTTGATCCGCCTGCCAGTACCTGTTTAACCAGGGTTTCGGTTGCGCGTACGGATAAATCGCCATCAACAATTGACTTATATACCTGAATGAGTTTTCGGTCATCGGTTATTGGCAAAATGGCGCGTGCATGGCCCATGCTAATTTTCTTTTCGCGAATACCCAGCTGGACTTCGGCCGGTAGCTTCAAAAGGCGCAGGTAATTGGTTACTGTTGAACGGTCTTTACCCACGCGCTCGCCCAGCGCTTCCTGTGTAAGGTTGCATTCATCAATCAACCGTTTATAGCCAATGGCCACTTCAATGGCATCAAGGTTTTCCCGCTGAATGTTTTCAATAATGGCCATTTCAAGCATGCCCTGGTCGTTGGCAATGCGTATATAAACGGGCACTTCTTTAAGGCCTGCAATTTGCGAGGCCCTAAAGCGCCTTTCTCCCGATATCAATTGGAATTTATTGTTGCCGATTTTTCGAACGGTGAGCGGCTGAATAATGCCGTGTTCAATGATTGATTCAGTCAACTCCTTTAATGCGGTTTCGTCAAAATTGGTACGCGGTTGAAACGGGTTGGCCTCAATTTTTGTAATGTCAATATTGGCAACCGACCCAACAGCTTCCGAAAATTTATGTTCTTCGTATTTTGAGGTAATGTCAGTTTCGCTGCTCTGTAAAAGCGCACTTAATCCACGTCCTAAAACGGCTTTCTTTTTGTCTTTAGTCATCATTCCTGTACTTCTATAATTTTATCTTTTTCGCTGATGCGTGTCAATTCGTTTTTCTGCAGGATTTCGCGTGCAAAATTCAGGTAATTGATAGCGCCTTTACTGGTTACATCATGCATAATAACCGATTCACCGTGGCTTGGGGCCTCGCCCAGTGTGGTGTTGCGGTGAATAATGGTGTCAAACACCATGTTTTGGAAATGTGTTTTTACTTCGTCAACAACTTGGTTTGCAAGTCGCAGACGGGTATCATACATGGTCAACACAATGCCTTCAATGGCCAGTTCGGTATTCAACCGGCTTTGAACGATTTTTATCGTATTCAATAATTTTCCAAGTCCTTCAAGTGCGAAATATTCGCATTGTACCGGTATCATTACCGAATCGGCAGCGGTCAATGCATTCAATGTGATTAACCCAAGTGAAGGTGAGCAGTCAATAATGATAAAATCATACTTGTTTTTGAGTTTTTGAAGTGCCTTTCGCATTAAAAACTCGCGGTTGGGCATGTTTATCAATTCAATTTCGGCACCAACAAGGTCAATATGAGATGGCAGTAAATCAAGGCCCGGGTTGTTGGTGTTTAAAATAATGTCTTCAGGATTGGTCTCGTTCACCAGGCATTCATAAATACTGGTTTTAACATTCTTGGGATCAAATCCCACACCCGATGTGGCGTTTGCCTGCGGATCGGCATCAACCAATAAGGTTTTAAATTCCAATACACCTAAACTGGATGCCAGGTTAATGGCAGTTGTTGTTTTTCCTACGCCACCCTTTTGATTGGCAATTGCAATGATTTTTCCCATGTTAAATAGCTGGTTTTCGTTTCCTTTAAAATTAAGGGTAACAGTTAGCTAAATTATGGTTTATAAATACCATATTTTGCACAGACGCGTGTTAATTCGGTTATTTTTGTGAATAGTTTTTAACAAGTAGTAAACACTTTTATAACAGTTCATGATTACAATCATCTCTTCAACCAACAGGCACAACAGTGCTACTCATAAGGTTGCATTGCATCTTGAAAAGCATTTGCGGGCGCGTGAAAAGCCGTGCAAGTTGCTTAATTTCGAGAAACTCCCGCACGACTTTATTTTTTCGAATTTCAATAACAACAGCAATAAGGAATTTCAGCAAACAATAGACGCATACATTGTTCCTGCCGTTAAATTTATTTTTGTCATTCCCGAATACAACGGAGGATTTCCCGGAATATTAAAGGCCTTTATTGACTGCATACCGCCTAAACACTTTTATGGCAAGCAGGCTGCCCTGGTTGGTGTGGCTGATGGACATGCCGGGGCCCTGCGCGCATTGGATATGTTTACACTTGTGTTGAACCATATTCGGGTAAATGTACACTGGAACAGGCCGAAGCTGAGCGATATCAATAACCATTTTGAGGGCAACTTTGAGGATAACGACCTTGACGAACTGTATAGCCGCAGGGTTGAAACAATGATCACCGACTTTGCATAAAACCATTAATTTAGGACCAAATATCTCACCGTGGTATCTTCCATAAAAGGCGTTCATGAACTGGTTGAGCTGTGCAAAATGCACGGTATCACACGTGTTGTTGTTTCGCCTGGTTCGCGCAATGCGCCTTTGTCAATAACACTTTCCAATACTAACGGCATTGATACTTATGTAGTGGTTGACGAGCGCAGTGCAGCGTTTTTTGCCCTGGGCATTTCGCTTGCACTTGATCAGCCTGTAGCCGTTGTATGCACATCAGGATCGGCTGCGCTCAATTACGCACCTGCCGTAAGCGAGGCCTACTACCAGAAAATTCCGCTAATTGTTATAACAGCCGACCGGCCGCAGGAATGGATCAACCAGGCCGATGGACAAACCATTATGCAGCATGAAATTTATGGGAAACACATTTTGCATTCGGTAACACTGCCGGTAATTGAAAACAATGATTCGGCCTGGATGTACAACCGGTTGATTAACGAAGCCTTTTTAAAAGCCAATGGAAATGTAAAGGGACCAGTTCATATTAATGTTCCATTTAAGGAACCCTTGTACAATACGGTTGAAGCACCTGCCGGAAAGGTGCGCAGCATACGGGTGTTAAAGCAAAAATCAATACTGAATGCAGCAACACGAACACTGTTTGAGCATGTAATAAGCGACACCGATAAAGCATTGCTTCTTGTTGGACAAGGAAAATCATCTGAAAAAATGAATAAAGTCCTTGAAGTTTTTACCAGCTTTAATCAATGTGTCATACTTTCAGAAACCACGTCCAACATTTCCTGTAAGGGCGCCATTACGACCATTGACAGGGTCATTGATGGTTTGACTGAAACGGAGAAAAAAGAGTTTGCCCCGCATGTACTTATTACCGCTGGTGATGCCATAGTATCAAAAAAGGTTAAAGCATGGTTACGCAGTAACCGGCCGTTTGTACACATGCACATTGGTTACGAGCACAATGTGGTTGATACCTACAGTTGCTTAACCGATGTTGTTGAGGCCAACCCGGTTGAAATTTTTGAACAGGGTGCGGCCATTGCAAAAAATAACGCACGTTCCACTTACGCAAAAATGTGGGCCCATCGCCACGAAAAAATAAAGTCAAGGCAAAAAGAGTTCATGGCCGGTGCAACTTGGAGTGATTTGAAACTGTTTGAGATTTTATTGAAAGCGCTGCCTGCCTGCAACCTGCACCTTGGGAACAGTTCGCCAATACGGTACGTTCAATTGTTTGACATGAACCCGCACATACACTACTACAGTAACCGCGGCACCAGCGGTATTGACGGTTGTTCAAGCACCGCAGCCGGATTTTCAGTGGTAAGCGATAAATTAAATGTATTGATTACCGGTGACATTAGTTTTTATTA
>DASPJQ010000677.1:0-2135 GCA_035628535.1 Flavobacteriales bacterium
TTTGTCGGCTGTACCATCATGAAGGATTTAACCTATGAAGTTAAACCTAATCCTGTGGAGATGCATGGTGATACAATCACCTTAAACATCAGCGGTAAGTTTGCTGAAAAAGGTCTGCATAAGAAGGCCGTGGTGGAAGTAACCCCCTATATTGAGGGAGTAGGAAACGGAACAAAAGCCGACTTCAAGACTGAGATTTTCCAGGGCGAGAAGGCTGCCGGTAACGGTCAGGTGGTTCCAAAAGGTGGTAAGTCATTTACTTACACTTCACGTATACCATATAAGGCTGACTTTGAAGCTGCCGATGTAAAGATTCGTTATAAATTGATGAAGGGTAAGTCAGAAAAACAACCTAAGGGTGAAAAGAACCCTAAGATTGCTGACGGTACCATCATTACCCCATATCTGGTAAACTTCGATGACAAAGCCATTATTGCTACCTATAACCTGGTGCGCAGTTGGCCTAAGTCGGTCGATGCTTTTACCATCAACTATCAGAAAGGACAACACGTTGTGCTTCCCAAGGAGCTTAACGATAAAGACGTGAAGGATTTTCCAAAATGGATGGAGAATACGTTGAAAAACCCTAAAATGGTTATTAAAAGCATCTCAATTCCTGCCTATGCATCACCTGAAGGTGAGGTTGACATGAATGCAAACCTTGCAAACGACCGTGCTAAATCAGGCATGGAAGCCACAAAAGCGATATTCAAAAAAATGAAATATGATGCTGGTACGGCTGACGGTTTTTATTCGTTAAACGGTAAGGGTGAAGACTGGGAAGGTTTCAAAAAATTAATGGAACAATCAAACATCAAGGACAAAGAACTTGTAATTCGTGTATTGAGCATGACAGCTGATTTGAAGGCGCGGGAAGGTGAAATCCGTAACATGGCCAAGACCTATACGGAAATTGAGCGTGACATTCTTCCTAAACTGCGCAGGTCTACAATTGTGATCAACTATGACCTGAACGGTCCAACTGATGATGAGATTAAAGCCATGAGCAAATCAATACCTGACTCATTGCGTGCTGAAGAAATTCTTTACGCTGCTGATAAATTGACTTCAGCCACCGATTGGAACGAAAAGCTGCGTATTTACAAGGAAGCTGCCCGTGTGTATCCGAAAGACTGGCGTATGCACAACAACGTAGGTTATGTTTATTTGATGATGAACAACGTAAACGAAGCTTCAAATGCATTTAACAAGGCAGCCGAACTGGAGCCCAATAACCCGATTGTAAAGAACAACCTGGGTGCCATTGCCCACAGGATGGGTGACCGCGAGAAAGCCATTAAATTGTTTAACGAAGCGGGTAACGCTGGTCCTGAAGTTGGTTATAATAAAGGAATTTATTTCATACAACGTGGTAAATACAACGATGCTGTAAGCAACTTTGGAAGCTACAAAACATTTAACACAGCCCTTGCTAAATTTGAAAACGGTGACGCTTCAGGTGCAAAAGCTGACCTTGACGCTTCAGAAGAAAAAGAAAGCGCTAAAGCTTACTATTTGCGTGCCATTATTGCTGCCCGTGCAGGTGATGCAAGTGGTGTTAGCAGTTTGAAAACAGCCATTAGCAAAGACGCAAGCTTGAAAGCAAAAGCTGCCAAAGACCGCGAGTTCATCAAGTGGTTTGACAGTGCCGAGTTTAAAGCTGCTGTACAATAAGAGAGTATTGAAAACATAAAATAGACAGGAAGCCCCGGTTGATGGACCGGGGCTTTTTGTTTTTAATACTCAAATCATCTCTCATTAACAAATTCATAACACCAGTTAGGTGAACCTCAAAAGTTAAACGGTGTAGTAATATAGTGAAACCTTCAAAAAGTTGAACTATGAAAAAGATTTTTGCCTTAACGGCTGCAACTGTTTTAATGAGCCAGGTTTTTGCAAGCAGCATTTACGATCAACTGGTGGCCTTCAACCCCAATTGGAAAAAATACAAAACGCACGTTAAAGAAGCAGCCGGGCATAATTTTCACTCCGATGCCGAATATGTACAGGCGCATTTAAGTTGCGTAATATCCGTTTTAAAATCAAACCCGGTTGACCATTTAACCACAAAACAATTAAGAACACGCAAACACCTGATTAACGTATTGGATAGTTACCTCAAAGCGGGAATTTTT
>DASPJQ010000678.1:0-2504 GCA_035628535.1 Flavobacteriales bacterium
CTGCCTGGTTGAAGTTGCTGCCGGTTCAGCAAAGGACCCACGCCCTATGCCAAAACTGGTAGCATCCTGCTCTACTCCTGTAATGGACGGTATGGTGGTGAAAAACAAAACAAGCCAGCGTGTATATGAAAATCGTGCCGGTGTCGTAGAGTTTTTATTGATCAACCACCCGCTTGATTGTCCTATTTGTGACCAGGCTGGTGAATGTCACCTGCAGGACTTAGGTTTTGAAAATGGTAAGGAAGGAACCCGTTACGAAGAAAAACGCAGGACCTTTGAACCCACTGATATTGGCCCCTATGTAAAGTTGCATATGAACCGCTGTATTTTATGCTACCGTTGTACGTATGTGGCTGACCAGTTGACCAACGGCCGTTCGCACGGTGTAATTCACCGTGGTGAGCATGCCGAAATAAGCACGTACATTGAAAAAGCCATTGAAAATGATTTTTCGGGGAACATAATTGATGTTTGCCCCGTTGGCGCTTTGACCGATAAAACGTTCCGCTTTAAATCGCGTGTATGGTTTTTAAAACCCATGCAAGCCAGTTGCGAATGCAATAAATGTTCGGGCAAAGCGGTTGTTTGGATGTACGGGAACGAAATTTTCCGCGTTACAGCCCGCAAAGACCAATATGGAGAAATTGAGGACATCAATGGTAAAACAGCATGGATATGTAACGAGTGCCGCTTTGACAAAAAAGATGTAAGCAAATGGACCATTGAAGGTCCGCGTCACATCAACCGTCATTCGGTGATTTCGCAAAACCATTATGAACTAAAAGAACCCGATCACAAAAAAAATAAAGCGCTCAATTAATGGACGGTTATTACATATTAGAAAAGTCAATATTGATTGTTGTCATATTCGGCATTACGCTGCTTATTGCAACCTACTCGACTTATTTTGAACGAAAAATAGCCGCCTGGCTCCAGGACCGTGTTGGCCCTGACCGTGCGGGCCCCTGGGGTGTGTTGCAACCGCTGGCCGATGCCGGTAAAATGTTTTTTAAAGAAGATTTCATTCCGGCCGCATCCGAGCGTTTCTTATTTATTCTCGCACCGGGTATAGCCATGTTTACTGCGTGTATGACGGGCGCAGTTATTCCCTGGGGTACTGACTGGCAGTTTGGCAACCGTGTTGTTTCCATGCAAATTGCGGACCTGAACATTGGTATTTTGTTCGTGATGGGTTTTGTAAGCATGGGTGTTTACGGGATCATGGTGGGCGGTTGGTCGTCCAACAATAAATATTCATTGTTTGGCGCCATTCGCGCCTCGTCACAAATGATCAGTTATGAGCTTGCAATGGGTATTTGTATAATTACCATTGTGATGATGACGGGCAGCCTGGGTGTACGCGACATTGTAAATGCACAGGGCGGGCAACTTTACGGTATTCCACACACCTCGGGTTTGGGGTGGAATGTTTTTTATCAGCCGCTGGCATTTATTATTTTCTTTACCTGCGCCCTGGCCGAATGCAACCGTGCACCGTTTGACCTTGCCGAGTGCGAGAGCGAGTTGATTGGCGGTTACCACACCGAATACGGATCAATGAAACTTGGTTTCTTCCTGTTTGCCGAATACATCAACATGTTCATTTCATCGGCCATTATTGTTTCCATCTTTTTTGGCGGTTACATGTTCCCGGGTATGACCAAACTTGACGGCAACTGGCTGGCCCTTGCAAGCTTTGTGGTATTCTTTATGAAAATTTTTATCGGCATATTTATATTTATGTGGATCCGCTGGTCATTACCACGTTTCCGCTATGACCAATTGATGCATTTGGGTTGGAAAATGTTAATTCCATTAGCATTGGTAAATATGTTGGTAACAGGATTGGTTGAAGCGTTCAATTGGGGTTGGTTTAATTGACTCACGGGTTTATACGTGAGATAAAAAAGAAATTATGGAAAGTTTAAGTAACAGGAGCAAACAAGTATCCAAAAAGGAAATGACCTTTATGGAGAAATTGTATTTGCCCGCCATTTTGGGTGGTTTGTGGACCACCTTTAAACATTTGTTCAGGAAACACAATACTACAAAGTATCCTGACAAGCAACGTCCGTTTGCGCCTGTGTACCGTGGCATGCACGTACTCAAACGCGATGAACAGGGACGCGAAAATTGTACAGCCTGCGGTTTATGCGCGGTAGCCTGCCCGGCTGAAGCCATTACCATGACGGCTGCTGAACGTAAAAAAGGTGAAGAAAATTTATATAGAGAAGAAAAGTATGCAGCGGTTTATGAAATAAACATGCTGCGTTGCATTTTCTGCGGTTTGTGTGAAGAAGCTTGTCCGAAAGAAGCGATTTTTTTGACAGACAGAATTGTGCCGACAGAGTATACACGTGGAAAATTTGTGTATGGGAAGGACATTTTGGTAGAAAAAATCGACCAGCGCGTGGATGTGACCAGGCGCCAGGCTCACAAACAAACAGCAGAAAAATAAGAAATGGAATATTTGGCATACGGCCTTGGAGGCCTGACAGTTCTCT
>DASPJQ010000679.1:0-1423 GCA_035628535.1 Flavobacteriales bacterium
GCACGGTTGGGCGACGACCGCGCCAACGCGCAGCACCCGCTTTACCTAATTGAATCAAGTTGTGTTCCATATTGGAAACTTCACCGATACAAGCACGACAATCTAATAATACTTTGCGCATTTCACCGGAACGCATTTTTAATGTTGCGTAAATACCTTCTTTCGCAGCCAATTGTGCCGATGCACCTGCACTGCGAATTAATTGCGCGCCTGCACCTGGCTTTAATTCTACACAATGGATTGTTGTACCCACTGGAATTTCACGCAGAGGCAAACTGTTGCCTGTTTGAATGGCTACACCACTGCCCGACATAACTTCGTTGCCCGCAGTTAAACCTTTTGGCGCTACGATGTAACGGCGCTCACCGTCTTTATATAAAACCAACGCAATGTGTGCGCTGCGGTTTGGATCATATTCCAAACGCTCTACCACACCAACGATTCCGTCTTTATCACGTTTAAAATCCATAATGCGATAAAGTTTTTTATGACCACCACCACGATGACGCACCGTGATGCGACCATAACAGTTACGACCGTTGGTGCGCAATTTACTTTCAACCAACCCTTGAAACGGCCGACCTTTGTAAAGTTCAGGATGTTTAACGCTGACTTTTTGGCGCTGCCCGGGGGTTTTTGGTCTTGGTTTTACAATAATAGCCATTATTCTTTCTCCACTACGCATTCAGCTCGCCGACATCAATTTTGCTACCTGGAGCCAAAGTGATATAAGCTTTTTTCCACGCATTGCGTTTACCTTGCAAGCGGCCAAAACGACGCGTTTTACCACGCACGTTACATACGCGCACCGAATCAATTTTCACATTCAATAATTGCTCGATCGCCATTTTAATTTCTGGTTTTGTAGCATCACGCACCACTTTAAATACGTATTGCCGCCCGGTTTGCGCCAATAGCGAACCTTTTTCTGATACGTGTGGACCAATTAATATTTTCAACAAGCGTTGTTCATTCATGCCAAGCGCTCCTCAAGTACTTTCAATGAGCCTTCGCTCACAATAACAGTTTCCGCGCAAATTAAATCTACCGGATTTACATTTTGCGCTAAATCATATTTCACCCAATGCACATTGCGCGCGGCTAACATCACTGACGCATCCATTTCGTGCGTTAGGATTAATACCGCCTTACTGTCAATTTTCCAATTATTTAATTGTTCCAATAATTGTTTGGTTTTTGCTTCTGCTATTTTAATTTCTGTAACCACATGCACGCGATTTTCGCGCACTAATTGCGATAAAATACTGGTCATGCTGCGCACATACATTTTGCGATTGATTTTTTGCGCAAAATTGCGGGGTCTAGCAGCAAATGTGCGACCACCACCTACCCACAATGGGCTACGAATACTACCAGCACGTGCATTACCGGTACCTTTTTGTTTCCAAGGTTTTCTACCACC
>DASPJQ010000680.1:0-15644 GCA_035628535.1 Flavobacteriales bacterium
CCGTTCCAGCTTTTTTGGCCATGCCAAACGGCCTGGTAACCGATGGCCTCCAAAGCCGCTTTTGGAAATTTTTCATTGGGGGATTTGAGTTCCTGCAAACACACCACATCAGGTTGGCATTCCTGCAGCCAGCGAAGCAAAACAGGCAAACGGCCGTTTACTCCGTTTACATTGTAGGTGGCAATTTTCATGGATGGAAGTTAAAGAAAACATGGAAAGGATAATTACGGTTTTGTGTGAATTTTTTATATATAATAACTGCAAAGGACGTAAGGAAGGCGCAAAGGATGCAGAAATACAGTTGCGGGTTTTTACCACATAGACACATAGTGTTGCTGCAATATGAGAACGTAATAGCGTGGCGCCTATGGCACCGGATAGAAACCATAGAAAGAGTTTCAAAAGCGTTGTGTCGCAGTGCTGTTGTGAGAGGTTTTCTCGCATCTCAAGTGTGCTTACGTGGTTTTAAAAAGCATCGATGCATTAAATCCTGAAACCAACCACGCACACATCATCCACCTGGTCGCATTTTCCTTTCCATTCCATAAATGTTTGGTCCAGCAACTGCATTTGTTCCTGCATGGGTAAATGCGTATTTTCCACCAGCAGTTTTTCAAGTTTTGCGCTCAGAAATTTTTTGCCTTTTTCACCGCCAAACTGATCAGCATAACCATCGGTATACAAATAAAAGCAATCGCCCTTGGTAACAGTTATGGTGTGCGATGTAAACGGTTTGAGCGTGTACGTTTGGCCAACCGGATAACGGTCATATGAGAGCCGGGTCATTTTACCGTTTGATACATGCAGGCCATCGTTGTTGGCTGCGCTGTACGTAATGGTCATGCGTGCGGGGTCATAACACAAAAGCATGCCGTCAAATCCATCACGCTGCCCCTCGCTGCTTATGGTTTTGATCAGGCGCGCGCGAACATAATCAAACACCTTGTGCGGATCGTAAATGTCTTTTTCCTTAACGGCTTCGCTCAAAAAACCAATGTTAAGCAGGCTCATGAAAGCGCCAGGCACTCCGTGACCTGTGCTGTCACAAACCCCCAGGTAAAATTTATGGCGCGGGGCCGATACTTTACTGGCCCAGTAAAAATCACCGCTCACAATGTCTTTGGGTTTGAAATAAACAAAGTTTTCGGGAATAAACTCGTTGAGTTGGTCCTTGTGTGCCAGCAAGGCGCTTTGTATGCGTTTGGCATAATGCATGCTGTCAACAATTTCTTTGTTTTTGGCCTCAACCAAATGTTTTTGTTTTTCAACCTCGCTTTTCTGCAAACTTATTTCCTTATAGGCGGCTTTGCGCTGGCGCGAGTTGCGCAGGGTAAACATCAATAAAACAATGGTCAAACCCACGGCACCAATCAGCAGCCATATCTTTATTTTCTGCGTTTCTGCTTTATCACGCTCTTCGGTTTCCTTGTGTTTTTGCACCAGGCGTTGTATTTCGCGTTGTTTTAAAAAGTTAAGCCGCAGGTTTTGTTCGCCCAGGTTCAGGCGTTCGTTGCGGCTGCGCAGGCTGTCTTCATTGTCACGGTAATCATTCAGGTAATAAATGCTTCTTTTATAATCGCCCTGGCTATAATAATAATTGTACAGGGCAAGGTCAACCACGCTGCGCAGGTCTTCGCGGTTTGTTTTAAAATTGAAAACACTTGTATCAAGCAAAAGTTCCGCTATTTTTTTTGCTTCGGTAAAATTTTTATCTTCAACATGCCAGTTGAGCAATTCAGCACCCAGGAAATGGATGCGGTCATAGTCTTTGTTGCGTATATAAAAATCGGAGGCGCGTTTTAAGTAAGCCAGGGCCGTATCGTTATTTCCTAAATTGCGGTAACAATAGGCGGCATAGCGATACGTATCAAATTTTGCCGGTTCATTGTGGGTACTGTCAGCCTGGTGTGCGGCTTTTTTCAGGTAGGTGAGGGCGGTTGCATAGTCATGCCTGCGGCTAAAGGTATTGCCCATCCAGATGAGCAATTCAACCCGCAGCATATCGTTAGGGTTGCACAGTTCATAAGCTTCATGTAAGTGGGTAAAACCATCGTACGGTTTTTCATTCACTGTTTCAAACCAACCCAACTCATACAGGCGAAAATAAAGTTCATGGGTGTGGCCTTTTTTTGCGTAATGGCAGCAGCGTTTCATGGCGTCAATGGTTTCGTCAACCATGTTAAGGCGTTCAAAAATATCACGCGCCAGGAAATGGTAGGCATACATGAGTTCGGCATAATGCTGGCCTTTTTCAAAAGCGTCAACGGCCTGGTTGGCGTATTTGAAGGCCATGGCGTAATCGTTCATTTTAAACCGGAAAAATTCTCCGTAGTGTTTAAAGACTTCGCCCGCCATACGGAGGCTTTTGTTTTTCCTGGCCAGGGCCATTGCTTTTATATACCACTTGTCAACCAATAATTTTTCGGTGGGGCGGGCCTCGCCCATGAGCGTGGTATATGTAAGCACTTTGGCTGAGTCACTGTGTTTTTTGCTTTTGATAACGGCAATAAGGCTGTCGCGGTTAAAAGCGTAAGTGCTGAAACCGTTAAACAGAAAAAGTAAAACAAAAGCGGCCAAGCGTGCCATGCGTGGTTTAAAGGTAGGTAAAATTTTAAGGACGCAACTAAAAAACGGCAAGGATAAGTTTTTGTACGATGGGTAACGGTTTTCAGGGATTGAGGGGAATATACGGGTAATTATGATTTATATGAGATTGGTAATACAGGCTTAATTATTCATTCCATCTCATCGTCATTCCTTTTCATGAAACGGCTGCCGATGACAAGGATAAAATAATAGGAGAGGCAGGTGCTGAAAACAGTAATACCACTTACGTAGGATAACTTAATGTACCAGTCAGCCGTTATCGTTTCGGCATACAACTGCCCCGTTAATACACCCGCCATGAATGCGCAAACCGATGAAATGGTTTCGTCATAATGAAACTTTATGCCTATGGCAATGAGTGCTAAAAACCAAAAGATAAAATAGAGGTTTACTGTTGATGCGTCCATTTCCGTATCACTTTTTTTTAGCGGATTAAAAATCAAAAGCGGTATAAGTACGCCCACAAACAGTATGACAAAATCGGTGTCGCAACGGGCAAGCGCGGTGCAAAGCACGGCATCAATGCCAAGGCTCTCAACCGATCCTGTCAAAACATGAATGAGAAACGAAATGATATTTTGTTTTGAAAGCAGGTGCATCTGCCTTAAAAATAAGTCAAAACCGGAAAAAACAACCCAGGAAGGATTTAATTACTGTTTGTTCTTCGTTGTTCATTGTACGGGGATATGGTAAGTTTTCAGCATCCAGAGAGGCCCTGGGGTCAACCGGAGTACCTTTGGTTTGCTTAGGTGGAACACTGTAAATTCTGTGCTCAAAAAGGTAAGGAGCTTATCATGCTGAAACCGCTGTATTCGACCGCGGTCGCCAGGATTCTTCGTTCCCGGGTAGTAAATTGGCTTTTTAAATTTTTGAATAGTAAATCTAATTTCAACGGGTTACTTATTAACCCCGCAGCCATTAACCTTTAAAACCGCTCATGATTCACAAGCTTAAAATTTTTGCATACCTGCTTCTAATGCTTACGTTTTTGAGCGTTATAGCGGGATGTCACACGCAGTACCAGGCCAGCGGGTCAAGTGTACGTTTTTTAAGGGGAGCAAAATATTTTCATTGCGGCACCGGCACGGCTTACCGCAGGCACGTACTGGCTACCGTTTACACGGGTGACCCGTATTTACAGCGGCAGCATTTCATAAAGTCCCATCAAAGTCCCACCGTTGAACAAACCGCGCATTACCTTGCCGGTTTTCGTGCCGAAGGATTTTTTCATTCGGGGTTATTCCGGGGTACAGGACTGGGTACCGAGTATTCACAAAGTAAATTCACGTCAAATTATACATATCCCTGGCAAGATCATGAAATACTGTACCAGTATAAGCTTATGCAACACCGGTTGAATGTTAACCTGAGTTTTGTTATGCTGAACCGTTCGTATATCAAAGGATATATCAGTTTGCAACCAGGTTATACCTGGAACCGCGAGCGCTTGCACTATGAAACATTGAATACGAGGATGACCCATAGTTCATTTTCTAAAAATTTCAGCTTTCGTGCAGCATGGGGATTCCATTTTTATATACGATCCCGAATGGAAATTAACCTCGAATTGGGGTATGGGGCGGGAAGTTATGGCAGGTTTGGAGTAGGAGTTTGGGTTTTTTAATCAGCACCAGCAATGAGGGGTTGTTTTTCGTAATTCGTTGTCCGGATAACCGAAAAACCTGGAACAAGAAACCGCGAACTATCAACTACCTGCCAAAGGCCTCCAGGTATTTATCAATGTACGCATCCATGCTTTTGCTTTTGTATTGGACAATAAACCGCGGGTGTTCCAGAGCAACAACCTTTCCAAAGAATTTATGTTCTTCATTCAGCGTCCGGATGAATTTTTCGTTCTTGCCGGTGCCAAAACAAAAACACACATTGGTGCGCAGGTCCCATTGCAGTTGTTTTTTCAGGCAGTTGACCGCAAAGGGATAAACGGCCCTGAGCAGCGCGGGGTCATCGTAATAATTGTAATTGATTTCTTTCTCGTCCTTTAGCCTGGTAAAACCAAGCGGTGACACGGCCGATATATAAAAATTGCTGTAAAATTTTTGCGGTCCACCGTAGGCCTCAATCATTTTGTAAATGAAAACTGATGAAGGTTCATGTGTTTCCCTGCCTTCATACGTTATACCGCAACATTGTTTAAGCCGTTTGGTATCGGTAAAGGGCACACCGGTAACGCCTGCACCGTGCCTGCCGGGGTTAATGCCTAAAATCAACTGACGTGGTTTGGTGTCGTTATAAAATTTAGTGTAGAATGCGTGCACAATGCGTTTCACCTGGTCATTTTCGGTAAGGGGGTTCATGATGCCAATGCCAGACGGTAATTTGCCCTTGAAACGTAAATTGAACAGGAAGTCGAGTATATGGTGGGCCAGCGTTTGCATGGGGTAAAGATAAGGGTTTTCAATTTCGAATCCAGGTTTCGAATTCCGAGTTTCTGATTTTTAATTTCTAATTCCTGGTTTCTGGTTTCCAGTTGGGGGGCTGTAACTTTTAGCGTTTTAAAATGTTATACAGGTAAAGGGAGAGATAGCATGGCAAAACAGTTTACGGTTGTTTCAGTTGTTGTAGGATTGTTGTCGGGTTGTTACTGCCGAACCTATTATAACCAAAACTCCAGTGTGCGTTTTTTGCGCGGGTCAAAATCGTTTACCATTTGCAGCCATTTGGGTACCGGAGGTAACACCGTTTTGGCAACGGCCTACGTTGGCGATCCGTATTTGCAACAATTAAAATTCATCTATAAAAATAATTCCATTGCCGATCCTGGTTTCAGTTCCACGGGGGCGTACGGTTTACGCATGGAGAAATTAATACCGGGCCCGGTCATTACGGCCATGGGTGCCGACTATTCGTACAACCAATTTGATGTGACCTATAAAAACATGTTGAGCAGCGGTGCAGGACAGTATACACAAACTGTATGGCAACACCGGGCGGCTGTGAGCTGGAACATCCTTACCTTTATTGAAGGCCGCACGGTTGGGTATTTGGCCCTGCGCACCGGAACCGAATGGTCAAAAAATAAATGGGAAACACAGTACACGCAATTCAACCGGCAGGACAAAAGCTGGAACATGCAATTTGACTGGCGCGTGGGGTATGGTTTACAGTATTATTTGCGGCCGTTAATCCATTTAAACCTTGAGCTTGGTTATGGAGGAGGGGCTTTTGTGAAAGGCGGGGTGGGGATTTGGGTTTTTTGAAATAAGCATCAGGATTATTGTTCACGGCTGTTTTTCCACAGGCACATCCATTCGAGGTCGGGGATTCAATGCGGTGTCACCTTTATTTTAAACTTATTGTTTTCTTCCCCGTCATCATAAGAACCAAATGAATCGTCCGTCAAAACAAATTCTTCCATGAATTTATTGGTTGGATTCTAGAGTTCTAAGGTCAGTGAATTGATCCTTGACAGTTTGTTCATGTTTGCTTACTACCTCCTTGGCGTGTTGAATTTTGTTATTGATATTGCTATTTACTAAAAGATCGCTAAAAAAATCTGAATAATCACGAACACCAAATCCTGTATAGTAGATATGTGTCTTATCTATATTTGAAGATCCTTCGTGTAGGGTATACAAAACGTTTCCTCTTATGGAAAGCCTGGCTGCATTAGGAAGATCTAGGTTGGCAGTTGTCAAGCTCGCCAAGCTATCGTGGGTTTGATACAAAACGTTAAAGTCTTTTATTTTAAGACATGAACTGATAAAATATAATTTATTGTTCGGATCACTTTCAAAAGTGTTTTTAAGAAAATCTAGCTCACCTTTAGAAGCCTTTTCGTTTAAAAATTCCATTTCTGAGACATTTGAATTCCAATGCTGAAGCTGCATCGTATCTATTGATACGGTATACTTTATATATTGTTGTTTTTGAGTATTGGTGCTAACACCCGCCAGTCTTGAATAATTTACTGAGAATTCAAAACCTGCATTTTTTTTAAGAACATAATGATCTTTAATCGTTTTAGACATATCAATCCAGATTTTTCCTCCCTCTGTCATATCTAAAGCATTTATCGTTTTTTTTGTGGTTGGATTATAAATGACAAACTTACCAAGAGGATAAACATTGTCATAATTGTAACCATTCATTAATTGTTGTTCATTCTTTTTAAAAAGCTCTTCAAGTTTTGATTGTGATATTTTACTAATTAAATCAGGAAGTGGCGTTATTCGATCTTCATATGTTTGAACTCCAATAAGCGTAACAGTATTAATCTCATCTGTTCCAGAAACTAATCCTTCAAAAGACTTTGATACTAGTAGAATATTTTTTTTGTTCCTTCTTTTTCAGGATCGAAATAACCTGTAAATCGCACTTCTTTGCAATTTTTTTTGTCAATTTTTATTGGCTCGATTTTATTATTGAATATACTTAAAGGTATCTTCTTGTGCCTTGCCAGATGCCTCAATAATTTCGTAGTAAATAAGCGCTTTTGATTTAGGAGAGGATCCGAGGCCATAAATAAATTTAAAATTATAGGTTTTAATTTTAGCTTGAACGGAAAAAGCTAAAATTAGAATTGCAATAAGAAATAATATTCTTTTCATGGTTTTTAGTTTATTACACTAACTTAACCATAATTCCCCCCCCTTCTCAGCAAACACCCCTCAAAATACCGTAGAAATACGGTAAAATTGCGTAGAAATACGGTGCCCTATATTTTTATTAAAAGCGTATTTTAATGTCCACGAAATTGCTACATTTCACAAAAACCAAACTATATGGGAACCAAACCCGCATTACCCAAACCACCTGAAACATATGTTACGGAATTTAAAAAACTGGTGGAAGAAACTAAAAACCAACGGAAAGGTGTACGGATGCTGACCGCAAAAGGAAAGTGGCTTGAGGCCGATGACCAGACAAGGGTAAGCAATTTCCTATTGCGCAAAAAAAAGAAAAGGGGAGCCGAAGCCATACAGGGAAATTCCCTTGACTGGCAGGAAAGCAGTTTTCTTGCTGAAGGTTCCACCATAAGGCGCGCCATAGGGTTTGTTGAAGTAAGGCAGCCCGGTAATTCCAGCAACGGAAGCGGTTTCATGATAAGCCCTCAACTGTTCATTACAAACAACCATGTTATACTGGATAAGGAAGCCGCACGGCATACGCGCATTATTTTTGATAGGGAGTACGATGAATTTGGCAATGCCCGCGTTTGTTCCATTTATTCGCTGGACCCTGAGCGGTTTTTTTACAGCTCGGAAGAAGGTATGCTTGATTTTTCCATTATAGCCATTGGTCAACTTATTGAGGGCGATGCGCGCCTTGAAGAGTTCGGTTATTGTCCCCTGTCCAATTCACCCGACAGGCATGTGGTTGGCATGAATGTAAACATCATCCATCACCCCATGGGCATGCCGAAAAAAATATCGATACGCAAAAACGTTTTGTCACACAGGACCGAAAAAACACTTTTGTATGAAACCGATACTGAACACGGTTCATCGGGCGCACCCGTGTTTAACGATGACTGGGATCTGGTTGCCCTCCACCATTACGGGGAACCGTTTCTTGAAAAAAAAGATGAAGACGGGGTCGAAATAAACAACAACGTTAACGAGGGCGTGCGCATCAGCTATATTTATAATTATTTAGAAGAGGCTTTGCAAGCCAGTCAATTGAACGAAGAACAAAAGCAATTGCTTGCATACGCACTTTCGCTGGGAAAAAATACAGGAAGCAGCCATACCGGAAAAAAATTAATCAAAAAATATCCAGAATCATTAACCATAACCAATTCATCCATGGAAGCCAATACCCTTTTAAACACGGCCGTTTCAACGGAACATAAAATCCATATTCCCCTTGAAATTTCAATACGCATAGGAGGAAGTACGAACGGTCATTCGTCCGTTCATACCAACGGTCATTCGCCAGCACACACCAACGGCCAATCACCCGCAGTAAAAAGCGCGAATGAGAATTTAAAAAAACTGAAAGTACGGAGCGCATCGGCCGAGGCCATGAAACTTGACACGGATTATGACAATAGAAGTGGCTTTGACCCCAGCTTTATTCCTGGTGTTAAAATACCGCTTCCGGTAAGTTCCGATTCGTTGTTTGCACCCTTGAACAGCGACCAGAAAAATTATAAAAACGGTGAATTGAAATACCAGCATTTCAGCATCAAGCTGCATAAAACAAAAAAAATGGCCCTTTTTACGGCCACCAATATTGACGGAAACGAATATTTAAAGGTTGACCGCAAAACGGGGAAAGTAAGTATGGCCGAAGGTGAAAAGTGGTTTTATGACGAGCGCATTGACGCCAAATATTACCTTGACCAGGCCTTTTATAGTGACTGGTCGCATTATTTTGACAGGGGCCACCTCACCCGCAGGACCGATCCCACCTGGGGCACACCTGAAGAAGCCGAACGCGCCAATGCCGATACCTTCCATTTTACCAATTGTAGCCCCCAACATTTCCGGTTCAACCAAACGGCAAAATTCTGGCAGGGCGCTGAGCGTTTTGTACTTGAAAACGGTTTGCTGGCCTCCCAATCGGGAAAACGCATTGCTGTTTTCCAGGGACCTATTTTTAATGAAAAACGCGATCTCTGGTCAGACGACCAATTTGATGTGCAAATACCTTCATCATTCTTTAAAATTGTGGTGTGGCAAGGTGAAAAAGCACTGAAATCAGTTGGACTCATTGTTGACCAGATTGACCTGATGGATGAACAGCGTAAGTTTACGGGCCAGCCGAAAGAACTTAAACATGTGGACGTGTCGCACTGGAGGGTTCCCATTGAAGAAATTGAAGAAGATACCGGGCTTGATTTTGGCGACCTGGTGAGAAAGGCTGATACCATCAAACAAAAAGGACAACCAACCGTTGGAGGAGAAGCCGCCCGCAGGATTTACGACTTTAAAGACATCCTGCTTTAACTGTTTATGGCTGCACATTTTTGCAGCGGTAATTTTTGTGGGATCCACTTATTTTACCTGTTTAGGTCTTATACGGCTTAGTTTTTTTTAATTTTAATGCAAACCAAAACGTTTTGTATGAAAGGTAAAATCAAGTTGGCCATATTCCTGTTTATGCCGTTCCAGGTATTTTCACAAGGTAACGGGGTGGAACTGCCGGGCGATAAACCCATACATGTTCCACCAAAAACAAACGGTGATATTGATATTGTGGTAAATGAAACGGGTATTGTGCCGGGCTCATTTACCATTGCTACCGACCAGGACTTTCTTTTCTTTTTTCCGAAAAGCAAAAACGAAGACCGCAACTATACACAGGGCAGTTCTTTTACCTATTCCCACCCGCGTTTGTACCGGTCAGTTTTCTTTTCGCCTTTCAGGCTCATAAAAAAACTGGATGACCGCAACATGCGGGAATACTCCAGCAGCATAGCCATATGCGGCACAGGCTTTACCCCGCGCGCCATTGACAGTTTACTGCCCGTGGTGGGCGACAGGCCTTTTGCTTTTGTTTTATACCTGTCTACTTCGCAAGTATTCAGGAAAGACAAATTGATTTCAAAATTCCGGTCTGACGAAACCCAAACACTTCCCATATACCATACGTTTACCATTAATTACGGTGTATTTGGTACAAACCTGGGTTATGAATTTCAAACGTACGCGCATGCACACCTTATAAAAGGAAGGCCTGAACCCTATGGTTGGGTCAACCAGATTTCAAAGGGCGGTTCGCCAACCCTATTGATCGCGTATAATAAGTTCAGGCCTGTTCCCTGGTTTTCGGACCGCACATACATTGATTCAAAACACCATTCGGTAGTTGATATGGGTTGGAATTTTGGCGGTTCAACAGGTTATTATGACCGCATGTATACAGGTTTGTACGCCCGCCTGGGTTATTTGCTGCCTGATAATATTGCCCGGTGGAATGGCGGATGGAATGCGTTGAATTCGGCAAACCTGCAGGAAGAAAAATTTGAGGAAAAGAAAAAAGTAATGGAATGTTTTATATACGGTAGGATTACCGGCAGTTTCATGTTCCGCAATTCAATGCTGGTGGGACAGCGCTTTGTGCCAAGCATCTATACGATGCAGCCTGAATGGACCAAAACAGGTTTACTGGAATACGAATGGGGTCTTACCTTTAATTTTGAAAATAAACGGGGTACCGAGAATGCTTTTCGCAGCACATCACTCACGTTGCGCAGCGTGTACCGCTCGGCCGAATTTGATTCGCATCTATTTCCCGAACGCTGGCATTATTTTGGCGGACTTTCATTAAGCATACCTGTACGTTAACATGGTTATAAAAGTACATATACTTACGCATTTCAAGGAGTCGCACATTCCCAAGTTAAGGAGTTCGCTGGGGCTTATGAAAACTGCATTAAACAGCCATGCGTTCAGGAATGCAATTGTTCAGCATGCGCCTTTTAAAACACAGGCCCAATTGCCCAATGACACCATACACCGTTTTATTTTAATGGGCCAGGAACTGGATTCGGAGGCCGATGGGGTTGCCGACATGCAGTTGGAAATGGTGTACAGCGGTTCACCTGACAACAATGTTATAGGTTATACAAGCAACGGTGTTATTTATACATTCAACAATAAGTTTGAAACCTTGTCAGAAGCAGCGCTGGCCGGTCACTATGCCCATGAATATTGCCATACAATTGGTTTTGCCGACCCGGTTAATGAAACTGACCTTCCTTTCAATGTGCCTTACGAGGTAGGCAGGATTGTAACTGAAATAGCGTTGGGGGGCTGAACAATATCGGTTAAAAAAATCAACCGTTTTACTGGTTAAAAATACCGTGCAACGATGCCGGCAACACGCTTGTAATAAAAGGCGTGAACATGATCATGGCCAGTTTAAAGTTTTCGGTAAGCGACCCGTCAAATTTTATACGCCCCAGCATTTGTTCACCCCATGTTTTTTCTTCAGGCGTACTTTGTTTTGTTTTGATTTTTGTCCTGAGTTTATTGGCGGTATGTTTCAGGTATAAATAAATGGGCACATACATTATACCCAGGAAAAGCGAAAAATAAAGGCCGTATACAAGGCTTGCTTCGGCAGGGAACACGTCAAATGTTTTTTCATCAAAATTCAAGGCGTTTTTTATGGCCAGCCGCAGTGCGCTTGAGGTAATGACCGAAAACGCCACAACGCAGCTCAATACACGCAAGGTCGTTCGAAGGAGGCCGTTCAGCTTTTCCAGTTTTTTGGCAGCGGCCTCAAGTTCCTGCTGATCGTCTTTTTCAGGAACAAGGTGATCACAGGCCATGCCAATCATAAACATGTAAAACAACAGGGGGCTTATAAGAAAAACTGTAAAGTTTACGATTAAATCAAGTATGGCCCCGTTTTTAAGGAGTATCCCAAACTGGTTGATAATGTCATCAGGCTTGTTATAACCCTGCAGCTGTTTGTTTGATTGCCAAAGAAACAGACCGATGCATGCCAGGAAAAGAGCCGAGTTGGCCAACGACTGCCATTTCAGGTTATGCTTTTGCATCAAATCCACTATCTGGAAAATATATCCGGCAAAACATCCGCCTGCAAGGGTAACCATTACCAGTATGAGCATGAGCCAAACCATGAACATGGAATTTTTATGGAATACATAATGCCTGAGTTTGATGTTGGCACCGGGAACAAGCTGGCCCTTTTCATAAGGTTCTTCAACCACAAAAAATGCGTCTTTTGTTGAGTCGTTTTTAATGGTGTTTTTTGTAAACGCAATAACGGTGGTATCACCTTCACTCTTATGAGAGGCATATACGCTAAAGGTTTTGACTTTTGGCGTGTACTGGACAATGTTCACATTGATTTTATGATATATAAACAGGTAGCTCAGTATGGAGCAGGCAATAACAATAAAAATGCCGTATGACTGTAAATCCAGGGGTTTCTTTTTAGCAGGGGTTGCGGTATTTGCAACTGGCTCTTGGCTCATGGATGGTTTGGTTTTGGTTTACGTTTCAGCGAATTAACTAAAAATTTAAACGTTTCAAACAAAAGAATGCCAAAAAAGATGGTTCTATAGTAATTAAACCGTATTTCTACACTGATGATTTTGAGGAACAACCCTCCTTCCTCGCTGCTGTCGTGAAAGCTTTGCTTTGTCAGGCCTTAAAAGAAGGGAATATGCGGATTGCAGATCTGCCCGGATGTTACAAAATCCGTAAAAACCTTACATGTGTCAAGCTTGAGCCAAATCGTGGTTTTGCATCTCTGCAGGTCGGCCTAAGTTTGTTCAAATCAAAAACAAAACGCATATGAAACTACTGCTACAAATTTTACCCGCATGGATTATCGTTCTGGGTTTTGCATACACGGGTAACGCCAGGTCAGGATTGGTGATCACAGGGAACCTTTCGCCCTTTCCCATCCAATTGTTTTCATTTAACGCAAGTGTTAACCAAAACGAAACAGTGAATTTGAACTGGACCACGGTTACAGAAATCAACAACAATTTTTTTACGGTTGAAAAAACCACTGACATGGAACACTTTGAAACGGTAGCCATTGTAATGGGGGCCGGCACCTCTGGTGAAACGCAGCATTATAACCTGGTTGATGAACATCCGCATACGGGCATTTCATATTACCGCCTAAAACAAACTGATTTTGACGGGAACGAGCATGTATCACAAACTATGCCGGTTAAACTGGAACCTAACAAAGCCGAGCTGAGCGTATTCCCCAATCCGGCTGTTGACGTAATAAATGTTTTGATTGCCGGTACTGAAGATGAAAACCTGTCGCTTTATTTGCTTGACGCTTCCGGTAAAAAAGTATATACCGCTTGTGGTTGTATTAAAAACGGTCAGTGCAGGTTGCACCTGGAACCCAACTTGATTGCCGGAGTGTACACCCTGGTGGTGGAAAGCGCGCATATGACCGAAAAGAAAAGAATAATTGTTAATTGAAAAGTTTCTTTAACTGCAAGCGCAGGCACACTGCTTTTTGGCAGGTCATTGCCTTGCTCAGGGAAGCAAAACGGAATAACCGGATAGAAGTCTTTAAAATTGAGTTCGTAGGCTTTTTTTATTTCCATGCATTGAATTTGATTAACAGGTATTGGTCTAGCTGTACAAATCCATGGGTATTTTCCTGTCGCTGATCACGGCTGCCACATGGTCGAAATTACCCTGAAAACAAGGTTGAATGCCCGTTCCAAACCTGCGATATTACCGGGTAAGTAATTTCCATTTTACTGTATGCTTTTACATAGGATGTGTAAAGGGTATGGTTCAACTGATTTTTATGTGCCGGTACGAAATGAAAAATCACAATATTAATTTTCATACGATTGCTTTTAATTAATAAAACTCCTTCACTGCAAAATTGGGAGTAATTACCGTGTGATTACTTATACAACCGCAAATTTATCTTGCATCGTTTGCATTGAAACATTTGTATGATTTTTTTTTCCGTAGCCGTATTGAGAATTTTTTGCAATGATTTTGTTATTCTGAAAATCTTTTTGTGTCTTTACGGGTTTAAACAACACATTCTTACTGTTTTTACAAACGGGCATGCATCTTGCTTTGAAATGTGCTTTTTGCAAAACATGAACGAAATTGACATTAACGGAACAAGGGTTACAGTAAAATACATTCACAGTCTTTACGGGCTGCAATTAAACCGCAAGAAGCTGCTCGCACTAAGGGGAGACAAAACCTGTTTAATCAGCATAAACCTGTGTTATACTTCCCTCGAAATGCTTGAGGCGGTTCGCACGGCAGCCGGTATCTTTAATAAGATCATTATTTGCTTTTCTGCAGGGTATGATTTTACTGAACGTGAAAAACTGGAAAAACAAATGGGGTGCTGTATTATGGAAACCAACAAGACAGCCGCATTCCATTTTATGCCGGCATTTGACATTGCATTGAAGCTGGCCGTTGAACATGCCCCGGGTGGAAACGCTGTTGTAATGGTTGGCGTTCGTGAACTTGATCTGTATGCTTACCTGCAGGATTTAAAGCAGCGGCATGCGTTGCTTCAAATGGCGTAAACGGTTTAACGTATCAGGTAAGCCAGGCTTAATACAATTCCCTGCCCTTCGTAATACGGATTTTGATTGCCGTAACCCATGCCGTTCGATGCATGGAGCCAGCGGTATCCGGCTTTTAACCTGTATTTGTTGGAAACGTCCAGGCATACGTTGGGGCCGGTCCTGAACATTAAATTGTAATGTGTACCGCCAACCGGAAATTTTCGGTTAAAAAATAGAAACGATCCGTTTCCTTCACCTTCAATACTGAAACGGTTGAAGCGCAAAATCAAAAACTGCAATTGCGTTTGTGGCCCCAAGCCGGTACCCTGTGTATTAACCTGGACCGTTTCAAAACCGCTTGTTGTTTCCTGTATTTTGTTCACATAACCGTTTGCCTGCACCAGGCTTATGCCAAAACTCATGTTAACAATGATTTTTTTGAAATAGCGCTTCCAGAAAAACACATCGGTTTGGATCACCCTGATTTTATTGGTTTTTGAAGTGGGCGCGGTGTATTGCAGCGCGTATTCCCATTTGGTCCGGTAAGTTGTTTCAGAAATCGCTTCGCCCAAAAACTTGTTATCTGTTTGGGCGCGTGAATGCGTGAAACCTGTAAAAAACAAAACAGCAAATGCACTGAAAGCTTTTATCATTGTACTGCATTTATTTACCAAAGGTATTCAAACAAAGGTCATACCATTCTTGGTAAAGAAATTCTTATTGTTTCATTTGTAAAAAAAATACAAATGCCGTTGGGCAGGAACGGTTGAGTACAAAACTAAAACCTTTGGTTGCGCGCTAATTTAAGGGAACTTCTTAAAATTCAAAACGAAATGGTCACCTGTGGAAAAATAACCGGGCAACTATTTTTGCCGATTTGGGTCTCACAAAACTATTTTGGGAAAAATTTCGCTTCTTAAAATTGGAATCTTATGGCTGCATTTTTTTTTTTTACCAATGAAAAAGCTACATGTTGAAAACGTTAAAGGGTTAACGGAACGATTTTGGAAGTGAGGCTGGCCTTAACTTTAAAAAAACAATATGAGGGCAAAAAACTCTAATCAGCAGCGGGGCC